>JAWOGI010000164.1:0-4887 GCA_046496975.1 Desulfobacteraceae bacterium
ATGCATTTGAAAAACTGGTCGCTTCTGGAGAATGGAAAGCTGATCGAGCTGGCTCCGGCCTACGACCTTCTGAATACGCGAATATTGACGGATGACGATGAGGAGTCCGCGCTTCAACTGGACGAGAAAAAGACAGATTTTGACCGTGCCTTATTAGTCGACTATTTCGGACGTGAAATCTGCGGCCTCAATGACCGCATGATTGAATGCACACGGCCATTGGGAACGACCAGGTGCCCCTGCCGGGCCAACTGCGTAACGGTTTCAAGCAGCTCCTGGTTGGAGGAGTAGACCAGAAAAAAAGAAAAGAGCTGAAACCCGGCAAGGGTGACGAAAAAAACAAACAGGGGGGGTTTCATCATTGATAAAGCTTACTTTTCAATCCCTTCATGGCTTTTACAATATCTTCAAATGCCTCGTGCATGCCTTCCGAGCTGGAGGTTATGGAATTTGCTGTTTTCTTTTCCGTTTCGGCGCCATCCTGCAGTTCTGCTTTTAGTTTTTCAAGTTTTTGCGCATGCAGTTCAAACTCCAGGCGGTGCTGTTCTTCCATGTCGTTGAGGTTGTCGGAATTAATATTGTTAATGAGTTCATCGGCCTCTGCCATCAACTGATCGATATCTTGTTTTTTTTGTTCGTCTGACATCACATTGCTCCTTTTGTTGAGGATTTTCGGCAAGAAAGAGGAAAAAACTCCTCCGATCCTGCCGGTTTTTATATGAAAGCCATCAGCCGTCAGCCATCAGTACTCAGCTAAAAGCTAACAGCTTTCATGCTTTGTTGTGCCCGCACAGGGCATGGTCGTTATATAAACGGATTGGCAATGTGCTTTTGAAGGTTCTTGTCAATATTTTTTTCGAAAGGCCTTCCATAGTAATCATAGAGCCTTGTTTCATATTCAACGTTGACCGGTTTTTCAGGATCGAACTCAGGCCCCTTCTCTATTTTCTCTTTGGGCATGTCCATTTCAAATGATGATTCGCTCCAGCTTACAGATCTGGCCCAGTTAAGTGAGAGCATCACTTTTTTCCCGCCGGGCAGCCAGTTCCTCGTGTCTACAATCACGTACCGTAACGCCCAGGTTTCATCATCCAGAATAAAATCTTCAACATGCCCGATTTCCCCGTCAGACGCCTTGATAGAATAGCCTTTAAGCTCTTTGAAAGATCTTAAATGATTTTCCCTTGTTTCTTCACCGTCATCTTTTTCCTGATTTTCCATTACTGGCTCTGTGTCCAGTATCCAGGGATAGGCGGCGGCCCCCCACAGGCCTGTACCGTTCCAGTAATCAGGATACCCGTAGTGCATGAAAATCTGTTTTTCATGCTCCCTGGAGACAGTTTCCTCGTCAGAAGGTGAAGGGCAGTTTTCAAGCTGGTCTTTGGTAATATTCACCATGACCATACGGGTTTTCCAATCCATTTTTTCAATCATAACCGGAGAAATCAGTACCTGGTGCCCTTCAAGCCAGCCTCCGGTATCAGCAACAAGATGTCTCACTGTCCACCACCAGTCATCAAAAAGGAGGTCTTTGCACCTGACTATATTTTCCTTTTTGGCAAAAAAATGGTAGTCGACAATTTCATTCATACTTCTTAACATATGATACCTCTCTTTTCCGATTAAACAGTCACTGAAAGAAGCCCCCCTCTCAGGGATGACAGGGCCGGTTAAAGACCCAGCTGATCAAGGACCTGGAGGGTGAAGTGTCCTGGAAATCCGTCGGATTTCCACTGTCGTATTTTGTACCATATCAATAATTTTTTCAAGACTTCTTTTGGGGTCCCGGACTTGCCCTATAGTCCCCGGTCAACCGAAGTGGCATATCTTTGTTTCGGAAATCCGAGTATTTTCAGAAATTAGAAAATATGCCGTTCACAGATTCTCCGGTAATGATAGCCGTAGATGGAAAGGGTTATGGCGGTGGACAGGTGTCTGGGTTTATTTACCAGGGTCCACAGGATCAGATACCAGTACTGAAAACGTTCCTTCCCAAGGAATCCAAGTCGCATTGCCGCCCTGAAAAATGAAAGAAACCGCTGAATATCTATGGGGGCGATAATCTCAGGAGTTTTTAGCTGACGAAGCAGAGTTCTTACCCGCCGATAATAATTTTTAGGCTGGTAGATCTGTTTCATGATGGATTGATACCCTTCAACAAGCGCGTCCCTGCCCATCCGGGGAATTATATTGGTTGCGCCGTCCACGTTGTTTCCTGAGAAAGGTTCTGAAATACGGCTTTCCCGATCAAGCCGGTCAAACAGCCTGGTGCCGGGAATCGCCTGGAGCATTCCCACCATTGCCGTGACAATGCCGCTGTTCTGGATGAAATCAATCTGCCTTTGGAAAATGGAAGGCAAGTCACTGTCAAACCCCACAATAAAGCCGCCCATGACTTGAAGCCCTGAACGATGGATCGCAGCCACGCTTTCGAGAAGATCCCGGTTCTTGTTCTGGTTTTTATGGCATTCTGTCAGGCATTCCTCATCCGGGGACTCAATCCCGATGAATACGGAATCAAACCCCGCCTGGACCATCATGTCCAGAAGTTCAGGGTCATCTGCCAGATTGATGGAAGATTCGGTAAAAAACATGCAGCCTTTTTTCCCTTTACGCCATTCAATCAGTGCCGGAAGAAGGTGTTTTTTTAAAAAACCCTTGTTGCCGATAAAATTGTCATCCACAAAAAATATACTTGCGCGCCAGCCCGAGGCGTAAATTTCATTCAGTTCCGTGATAACCTGCTCGGGCGTTTTCAGCCGGGGAATATGGCCGAACATGGCCGTGACATTGCAGAAATCACAATCAAAGGGACATCCCCGGGAAAACTGAACGCTCATGGAAGCATACCGCTTGATCTTTAAGAGCTCCCACAACGGTACCGGGGTGTCGCCGGGATGACAGAAACCTTTGGACCGATATTTTTTCCCGGCACACCCGTTTTCCAGGTCCGACAAAAATTCAGGCAGGGTCAGCTCTGCTTCGTCCAGAACCAGATGGTCCACGTTTTTGAAGGTATCCGGTTCCGATGTAAAAAGCGGTCCTCCGGCTACAACTGTGACTCCCAGTGCGTGGCACCGGTCAATGATCCGCTCTGCTGATTTACGCTGAACCGCCATTCCGCTGATAAATATCAGATCCGCCCACAGGAGATCCTTGTCCGTCAGGCGGTCCACGTTTGTATCCACCAGGTGTTTGCTCCATTTCTCCGGCAGCAGGGCCGCCACCGTGAGCAGTCCCAGGGGCGGAAAAGCAGCTTTTTTTCCGATAAAACTCAAGGCATAGGTGAATGACCAGAAGGTATCCGGAAATTCAGGATAAACAAGTAATACATTCTTCATTGGTAACTCCTTTTAACTAATGTGTGTATACACAGTTTTACGATACATATGAGCAATCTTTATGCCAGAATTCTTTCGTAGATTTATATATCATATATCGCAATGATTTCATGGGATAATCTGTTACCAAACCATACCTGGGGAAATACAAAAAAATGAGCAGGCAGGGTCACATATGATCAAAGGTCACATATGACCAATGAAGTTCGCCATTATTTTTTAATTTTTCCTGACCGTTTAACCACAATATCCTTTTGAAACAGGGGAATTGACGGTAAAACCCCGTGCACGAAAACTCCGGCACGGATTGTGTAAGTCTGTAAAACAGATGGTATGAAAATAACATCCCAATGTTTCCATCGTTGTCGGTGGGTGCCGGTTGCAAAGCAACCGGTTTGAAAACCACCAGATTATAAATCAAACTCAAATATCGGCCTTTGCCGGAAAGCGGTTGCAATGATCCTGGTCCAAATAACCATGCAAGTCATGGCAGAAAAACAAAAAGAGGTGGTGCAAACCCTTCTGTCGCTGATGCATCCCATGGACAAGGAAAACGGATGCCTCGGTTATGCGTTCATGACCGATATTGCGGATGGAAACATACTGTACGTCCATGAAGAGTGGCAAAACCGCGAAAAACTGGACAACCATCTGAAATCGGATCTGTTCGGAGTGCTGCTGGGGCTGAAAAGCCTTTTGCACCAGCCCCATGATATTCTTATTTACACTGTTGATAAAGCCGAAGGCATGAACGCGGTACTCTCTGCACGCAATAAAAGAGAGCATGTGTGAGGGGGTCAGGCCCCATTTTCGACCCGACATAAGACAAGAAACACAAGGAGATTAACCAATGAATCAATGGAATCAATCCCCCGGGGGATCTGCACCTACTTTCGAAGAGGTGGCGACTAAAATCCGACAACAATTTAAAGAATTCAAAGGCCGTTCAAGTCTTATCATTGTTGCACTGGTGGTGGTGGCTGTTTTCTGGACCGCATGGTTCACAGTACAGCCGGAAGAGACCGGGATCGTGCAGCGCTTTGGAAAGGTGATGCGCACGGCCGGGCCGGGACTGCATTTCAAGTTGCCGCTCGGCATCGAGACAGCCCGTATGCTGCCCACTGCCCGGGTTCTCAAGGAAGAGTTCGGCTTTCGTACCGTAGCCAGTGTGCCCGGCGAAAAGACCCGGTATGACCCCAGCGGTTCTTACAAGGACGAGTCATTGATGCTGACAGGGGATTTGAATGTCATAGACGTACAGTGGATCATCCAGTACCGGATCGAAGACCCGATCAGCTACCTGTTCCATGTGCGCGAAACCCCCAAAACTATCCGCGATATCACTGAAGCGGTCATGCGGCGTGCAGTGGGCAACCGTGTGGGAAGTGAAGTGCTGACCACCGGGCGGGTGGCGGTGGCAAGTGAAGCAAAGACGGAGATACAGAAAATCCTGACCGCTTATGAGGCAGGGGTGAGGCTGGTTACAGTGGAGCTTCAGGACGTGACCCCGCCTGATACGGTAAAACCCGCCTTTAATGAAGTCAAC
>JAWOGI010000065.1:0-9067 GCA_046496975.1 Desulfobacteraceae bacterium
TCGAAACTTGCCTCCCAGGTCTCTTTGCTTGATATCCTTATGGACCTTGTCCACCTGTCTGTAAGCAAAATCAAGGACAGTTTGAGAAAAGAGTCCCTCTCCATACGGGTGGGGGATCTTCTCCTGGAACTTGGCTATATTACCGAAGAAAAACTGGAAGCTGCCCTGAAAATCCAGCAAACCGAAAAGGAGAAGAAAAAGATCGGCGAGGTACTGATTGAACAAAAATTCCTCAGCGAAAACTCTTTTCTTGAACTCCTTTCCGTGCAGATGGGCTTTCCCCACGTGGAACCGGATATTGTGGAGGTAGACAAAAAACTGGCCATCAAAACCCCTGTGGAGTGGTGCCGAAAACACCAGTTCATCCCGATAAAAGAGGAAAAAGGCAAGATTCTCATCGTCTTTGAAGATCCCCTCAACAAAGATTCTATCCAGGCGGCCAAAAAAATCTTTGGACCGGAGATCACCATCGGTGTTGCCTCCCACAGCTCCATTGCCACTGCCCTGAACAAAATTGAAATAACCCTTGCAAAAAAAGATAAAATCGTTGACCAGGATTCCGCCCAGGGTATTGTTGATTCAATCATCGAAAAGGCCCTCATGGAAGATGTCAGCGATATCCATATCGAACCGCTGAAAGACCGTCTCCAGGTGCGTTTCCGCCAGGACGGCGTATTGCTCCACTACAAAGATTTTCCATTGAGCATTGTGCCCATGGTGACAAGCCGTTTGAAAATCATGGGCGACTTGAATATCACGGAAAAACGGCGCCACCAGGGGGGCAGGATCGTTTTCGAGTACAACGGCGGCGAATATGCCCTGCGCATCTCTTTTTACGTCACCATCCACGGTGAAAAAATCGTGATGCGGCTGTTGAACCGGATGAACCAGGTGGTTAACATCGATCACATCGGCATGCAGCCGAGGATTTTAAAAAAGTTCCTCAGTGATGCGGTCAGTGTACCCAGCGGTATCGTTATTGCCACAGGCCCCACCGGTTCCGGCAAGACAACCACCCTATACAGCTGCATCGGCCACATTAAAACCCCCCAGATCAGCATCATCACCGCAGAGGACCCGGTGGAATACACCCTGGACGACATTGCCCAGTGTTCCATCAATCCGGACATCGATCTGACCTTTGCAGAAACCCTCAAGCATGTTGTCCGCCAGGACCCGGACGTCATTGTCATCGGGGAGATACGGGACAGCTACTCCGCCGAAGTGGCCATCCAGGCCTCCATGACCGGCCACAAGGTGTTTACCTCGTTTCACACCGAGGACAGTGTCAGCGGCATTGTCAGGCTGATAAACATGGATATCGAACCATCGCTGATCGCCTCCACGGTTGTGTGCATCCTTGGCCAGAGACTTTTGAGAAAAGTCTGCACCGTGTGCCGAAAACCCCAAAACCCCACACCGGAAGAACTTCAAAAAATGGGATACACCCCTGCAGAGACCTCACGGTACCAGTTTGTCAAGGCAAAAGGGTGCCCCAGCTGCAACCATACCGGCTACAAGGGAAGAATCGCCGTTTTTGAACTGCTCGTGGTCAACGAATTTATCAGGGATGCCATACTGAACAAAAGGGCCAGCTATGAAATCAGGAAAATATGCATGGAGACCTCGGGGCTTGTCACCCTTTTTGAAGATGCCGTGTACAAGGCGGCTGCCGGGATCACCTCCATTGATGAGATCTTTCGGTGTGTTCCAAAACTGCTGCCCCCCAGACCCATAAAAGAAATCAAACGTTTGCAGGGAGTATGATTCATGAATCAAACCCGTTCCATCATCGATCTCCTCAGAACCCAGCTGAAAAAAGAAGAGTCCCTTCCTGTGCTGAGCAAGAATTCCCTGGGACTGCAGAACGAGGTGATAAAAAAAGATCCGGATTTAAAAAAAATAGAAAAGATGATCAAGGCAGATCCCTCGGTGACGGGCCATGTGCTCAAGATGGCCAACTCCGCCTTTTACAGGGGCCTTGACCAGATCTCCACCATAAAAGAGGCGATCCTCCGACTGGGAAGTGTGGAACTGGGCAATCTCATTTTGCAGGCAGTGCATAGAAAAAACTTCCAGTCCAGGGACCCGTTCATCCGCCTTCACCAGCAAAAACTCCTCAACCACTCCATATTATGCGCCATGGGGTCGTTCTGGACGGCAAAGCACCTGGATCTTGACGACCTGATTCAACAGAGCTTCATTGCCGGGCTGCTGCACGACATGGGAAAACTCTATCTCTTGACGGCCTTTGAAAAGATGAAGACCAATAATGTGATGAAGACTCCACCCCCCAGTACCCTTGTCGAGCAGATCATTGCACGACTCCACCCCAAATTGGGACATGAGCTCATATCCCACTGGAACCTTCCAGACTCCCTGTGCAGAATTGCCGGGGAACACCACACCCCGGAATTTGACCGCAACGACATCCTCCTTGCCCTTGTCCGGTGCGTGGATCAGGTGTGCAACAAGATGGAGAGGGGAAACCGGGAAGAGGAGACCGCCATGATCGCCTCTTCTGCCGAGGCGGATATTCTCGGCATATCGGAAATCGGCCTGGCTGAAATGGAAATTGCCATTGAAGATTACCAGGAGAAATTGGGCATTAAAACAAAAAAAGGGGCTTGACCTCACCACTGGAAGCAGAGAGACAGCACACCCCATAATTTTTTTACACTTGATTTTATTACCGATAGTGGTTAATCTCCTCTACCGGAAACAGGAACCAACTTGATGCACAGCCCCAGGGCTGAAAAGCATATACGTTTTAGATCAGGAGGTTATGATGTTTAAGATCGTGAATCGGGAAGAAATGGCCCAGGGGACCATCATTCTGAACGAAATTGAAGCACCTCGCATCGCTGGCAAGGCCAAACCGGGCCAGTTCGTTATTATCCAGAGCCATGAAAAGGGGGAGAGAATCCCATTGACCATGGCGGACAGCAACCCGGAAAAGGGAACCATCACCATCATCTACATGGTGATTGGAAAATCCACGGCCCTTTTCGGCAATATGAAAACCGGAGAGGAGTACTATGCCGTTATCGGCCCCCTTGGCAAACCCACCCACATTGAAAAAAAGGGCAAGGTGGTCTGCGTCGGCGGCGGAACAGGGATTGCCGTGCTCCATCCCATTACCCGGGCCCTCAAACAGGCAGGCAACGATGTCACCACCATCCTCGGCGCCAGGACCTACGACCTGATGATCCTTGAGAAAGAGATGGAAAAAGCGTCGGACACCCTCCACATCTGCACGGACGACGGATCAAAGGGCCACCATGGATTTGTCACCGATGTGCTCAAGAAGATCATTGACCAAGAGGAGGTCAGCCTTGTTGTTGCCATTGGCCCTGTGCCCATGATGAAGTTTGTCTCCATGATGACCAAGGAGAAAAACATCGAAACCATGGTGAGCCTGAACCCCATTATGGTGGACGGCACAGGCATGTGCGGCTGCTGCCGGGTATCCGTGGGCGGTGAAACCAAATTCGCCTGTGTGGACGGCCCCGAATTTGACGGTCACACCGTTGACTACGAGGAGCTCTCCCAGCGTCTCCAGGCCTATGTGGAAGATGAAAAAAAGAGTTATGATGCTTACAAGGCAGCCCTTTAACGAAAAACCAGTTTAAAGCTGAACCATACAACCAACCCGGTACCGCTAGCGATTGGTACGGTAAAACGTTGGTAATAGAATCCCAGAAGCACCGAGAACCGGGTTGTATACAGGGGGAAAAATGGCAGAAAAGAAGGAAAAAATTCCAAGAACAGTCATGCCGCAGCAGGCAGCTGAAACGAGAAAGCGAAACTTTGACGAGGTTCCCACGGGCCTTACCAGTGAAATGGCCATGGCAGAGGCATCCCGGTGTCTTCAGTGCAAAAAGCCGGCCTGTGTGGCGGGATGTCCGGTATCGGTGAAGATACCGCAGTTCATCGGCAAAATTGCCAGCGGGGATTTTGAAGGCGCCGCAGAGACCCTCTGGGAAAACAACGCCCTTCCCGCTGTGTGCGGGCGGGTCTGTCCCCAGGAGATCCAGTGCGAGGGCAAGTGCATTGTGGGGAAAAAAGGCGAGCCCGTTGCCATCGGCTACCTGGAACGGTTTGCCGCCGATTATGCAAGGACCCAAGGATCGGCAAAGCTGCCCGAAATTCCCGAAAAAACCGGCAAAAAGGTCGCTGTTGTCGGTTCCGGACCGTCGGGAATCACCGTGGCAGGAGACCTTATCCTCAAGGGTCACGACGTGACCATGTTCGAGGCGTTTCACAAGACAGGGGGAGTGCTTGTCTACGGCATCCCTGAATTCCGGCTGCCCAAGTCCATTGTTGCCTCCGAGGTTGAAACCCTTGAACAGCTGGGGGTAAAGATGGAGACCAACAGTGTTGTGGGAGCCACGGTCACCGTTGACGAGCTCTTTGACGAAGGGTACGATGCCGTGTATGTGGGCGTCGGTGCAGGCCTTCCACGCTTCATGAACCTTCCCGGCGAGAACGCCATCGGTGTTTTTTCGGCAAACGAATACCTCACCCGGGCAAATCTCATGAAAGCCTACCGCTTTCCCGAGTATGACACCCCCATTGCCATTGGCAGGAATGTGGTGGTACTGGGGGCGGGCAATGTTGCCATGGATTCGGCAAGGACAGCCATGCGCCTGGGCGCTGAATCGGTAAAGATTGTCTACCGCAGATCCAGGGAAGAGATGCCCGCCAGGATTGAAGAGATCCACCACGCGGAAGAAGAGGGGATCGAATTCTGCATGTTGACCAACCCCACACGGTTTTTCAGCGATGACAAGGGACGGCTCACGGGGATGGAGTGCCTGGAGATGGAGCTTGGCGAGGCCGATGATTCCGGAAGAAGACGGCCGGTGCCCAAAGAGGGGTCTGAATACCGGTTTGACTGCGACCTTGTCATTGTCTCTGTCGGAGCAAAACCCAACCCCATCCTGACCAATTCAACCCCGGAGATCCAGCTGAACCGGTGGAGCAACATCGATGCCGATCCGGCCAACGGCAAAACCAGCAAACCAGGGGTATGGGCCGGCGGGGACATTGTAACGGGAATGGCAACGGTGATTCTGGCCATGGGTGCGGGAAGGGATGCGGCCAACTCCATCCATGACTACCTGAAACGGGGCTGGTAAAGCGCCCCAGTTGAAAAAGGGACTGAAAAGGCCGGAAAACCATGTAAGACTTGCCGTCCGGCCTTTTTTCCCTGCACCTCGATGATCCGGTTTTTGTCTAATTGCTTTTGGGAGCAGGCTTTCTGCTCCCGGGAAATAATGATAAACCGCCGGATCATCGAGTCTTTATAAAAACCTTGTGGTCAACAAGGGAAAGGGAGTGGATATGCCCCTTGATGAATTTCTGATCGCCAAAAATGCTGATAAGGCGAATCCCGCCCTCTTCCGGTTCCACCAGATCCACCGCTTCCATGAGCAGCTCCGGCTCATTGTCCGTAAGAAGATACACATTTGCCTCACACATCATCAAACCTCCTCGTAATCTTGTAAAAACAGTGTCAAGTGCTTGTCAATGAGCTCGTCCACAAGCATTGGCAGGGGCATGGCGCATAGTCCTGCAATCTCGATATTCTCCTGGGTAAGGGGGACAAGGATCTTCTTGGCCGGAGAAACGGCTATGGCCTCTGCCATTTCACAGGAGAGCTCTCCCATCATGGCGTGGGGCATGATAATGCCCACCGACCCGATAATAACATCCGCCGTTTTCACCGTATGAACAATGGCATTGACCCCGGAAGCCCCCCTGTTGGCACGGGACTTGAGCATCTGGGCGGTGGCAATGGCATTGGTGCCAAGGGCGAGGATCTCAACGGCCTCACCAAATCTCTCTTTTAATTTCCGTATAATGGTGGAACCGATGCCCCCACCCTGACCGTCTATTACACAGATTGTGCACATGGTATTCTTTTTCATGGGTCTCCATTAACCGAATCAATGAATGATGTCAAGAAGAATCAGGGCTTGATTAACTTGGTCCACGGCACGGAAGGGTCAGAGCGACTGAAGCGTATAGGACACAACGGGTATGCCGGCTGTGGAGGTGAACCCAAAAAAAGCATCGACAAACAGATAAAAATCGGGCATACTTGTCCTAATAAGGTTTGGCATTGATCATAAGCTGGGGACCAAGGAATTTGGCCGACGTTATGATCAAGCCCCAGGTGTTCATATGACAAGGGGTAATGTTCGATGTCCGGTTGAACTTTCCCCTTTTCTATGTCTGACTAACCTGACAGACACTGAGTTCTTGATCACATGGGATGGAGGTATTTGGCCGATGGTATGATCAAGACACTAGAAAATTCAGAACAGACACAGGAAAGAAAATGGATTACGATGTAATTATTGTGGGCGGTGGACCGGCAGGTCTTTTTTCGGCGTTCCACCTTGTGGAAAACAGCAGCCTGAAAATACTCCTGGTTGAGAAGGGTAAAAAAGCCCTTTCCAGAAAATGCCCCAACCACAATCTTCAAAAATGCCTCGGCTGCAAACCGTGCAATATCCTTTCCGGCGTCGGCGGCGCAGGACTCTATTCCGACGGAAAACTCAACTTTATCCCCAGACTTGGAAAAACCGATCTCACCCAGTTCGCCCCCCTCTCTGCCGCCCAGGAGCTCATCGATGAGACCGAAACAATATTTACCCGCTTTAACATGGACGGAGCGGTGTATCCCACCGACATGGACGCGGCAAAAGAGATCAGAAAGGATGCCAAGCGGTACGGCATCGACCTGCTGCTGATCAAGCAGAAACACCTGGGCAGCGACAACCTTCCCAGGTACATCAGTGACATGGCCGAGTACATCCAGTCAAAGGGGGTGACCATCCACACCTCGGAAGAGGTAAAAACGGTAACCGCTGAACAGGGTCAGGTCACGGGAATAGTCACGGACAAACAGAGCTATTCTGCCAACAATGTCATTCTTGCCCCGGGCCGGGTGGGTGCCGGCTGGGTGGCCGGCGTTGCCCAGGAGCACAACATAGAGCTCTCCCAGCGGGGAATCGAGGTCGGAGTCAGGGTAGAGGTTCACAACGATATCATGGATGACCTGTGCAACATCATCTACGACCCAACGTTTTTCATCCAGACCCCCACCTACGATGACCAGACAAGGACCTTCTGCACCAACCAGGGCGGATTTATCTCCCTGGAAAACTACAGAGATTTTGTCTGTGTCAACGGCCATGCCTACTCCAACAGAAAATCCCGGAACACCAATTTTGCCTTTCTGTCGAAGGTGGTGCTCACCGAGCCGGTGACAGACAACCAGGCCTACGGCGAATCCATTGGCCGGCTGGCCACCATCATCGGCGGTGGGAAACCCATCCTCCAGCGCTTCGGCGACCTGAAGCGGGGAAGGCGGTCTACCTGGAACCGGGTAAACAAGGGGTACATCGAACCGACCATGAAAAATGTGGTGTGCGGGGATATTGCCATGGCCCTGCCCGAGAGAATACTCTCCAACCTCATTGAAGGGCTTGACACCCTCAACCTGGTGATTCCGGGGGTTTCCAACGATGAAACCCTGCTCTACGCCCCTGAAATCAAGTTCTTTGCCACCCAGGTGACAACGGACAACAACCTTGAAACCGCTGTAAAAGGGATGTATGTTGCAGGGGATGGCCCCGGCGTTGCCGGCAACATTGTATCTGCTGCGGCAACGGGAATCATTCCTGCAAAACAGATCTTAAAGGGAGATTAAAAGATGAACCTTGACGAATATTGTCCGGAAAAAGTGCTCACCCCTGAACAGGGCGTCAAAAAGATCAAAAACGGAAGCAGGGTCTTCATCGGCACAGGATGCGGAGAGCCCCAGCAGCTGATCCGCTCCATGATCAATGACAAGACCATCCAGGATATCGTTGTGTACCAGATGCTTTCGTCCACCTTTGGCCAGTACATGGACGACCGGGATTTTCTCAGCCGTTTCTCCCTGAAGCTCTTTTTCATCAGTGTGTACATGCGCCAGGCAGCCTTTGAAGGAAAAATCGACTACCTGCCGGTTTATCTCTCCCAGATCCCCGAGATCTTTGCATCCAAGGAGATCGGGCTTGACGTCGCCCTGGTCCAGGTGAGCCCCCCGGACCGTTTCGGGTTCTGCAGCCTGGGCATCTCCATTGACATCACCTCATCGGGCATGCAGAATGCCGAAACGGTGATTGCCCAGGTCAATTCCGCAATGCCGAGAACCTGGGGGGACAGCTTTGTCCATGTGGATGACATCGACTACTTTGTCCGCCATGAAGAGCCCATTGTGGAGGCCCTTCCCTCGGACAAGAACCAGAAGGTGGTGAAACGCATCGGCCACTATGTCAATCAGCTGGTGGATGACGGCGCCACCCTGCAGATCGGATTCGGCCATCTTCCGGATGCCGTTCTCTCCTCCCTTGAGGACAAAAAAGATCTGGGCATCCACACCCAGGTGATCACCGACGGACTTCTCCCGCTGTTCAAGAAAAAGGTGGTCACCAACAAAAACAAATCCTATCTTCCCGGACGGGTGGTTGCCTCGTTGTGCATGGGCTCCAAGGCCCTTTACGATTATGTGGACAGCAATCCCATGTTCTACTTTCGATCGTCTGAGTTTGTCAATGATCCCAATGTCATCGCCAAGAACGACAATTTCATCTCCATCAGTTCCGCCCTTGAAGTGGACCTCACCGGCCAGATCTGTACCGACTCCAAGGGCTACCTGTTTTACTCGGGCATCGGGGATCAGGTGGATTTTATCCGGGGCAGCGCCATGTCCAAACAGGGGTTCTCCATCATCGTTCTTCCCTCCACGGCGAACGACGACGAGGTGTCGAGGATCGTGCCCCACCTCAGTGAAGGAGCCGGTGTTGCCACCACAAGGGGGGACATCGACATTGTTGTCACCGAATACGGCATTGCCGAGCTGAGAAGAAAGAGCATCTACCAGATATTAGCAGCACCGTTGATATCTCCGTGAATGATTTTTCCGTCCTTTGATCGAAATAACCCATTATGTTTTACTCCGTTCTGGGTAAATCTGCGTAATCCAATATATTCATCATTTGGTTTTTTC
>JAWOGI010000198.1:0-9346 GCA_046496975.1 Desulfobacteraceae bacterium
GTCCCTGCCGAAACTGCAGGGCCAGCAAAGAACAGATGTTCGGTAGGAGCCAAGGTCGATGAAGAGAATATACTCCTCCCGGTTCTGAACATCCCTGGGGGTGCGGCCGGCAATGGTCTCATAGTAGAGACGGTTGTCGTCTTCAATGTCCAGGTCCATGGGGGTGACGGTTTTTTTGTTTTTTTTCAGGAAATTAAAAAGCATCTAGGGTTTCCTCGCTTTCTGAATCGGAAAAGGTGTAATCTCCTCGAATCAGGGCATTGGGCACATAAAGTTCTGCCATGTTCATGATAATGTAGGGAAGATCCTCGGTCCGGGTGCCGAGAAACCCCTTGTTCTCGGAATCCAGGCGGTTCGCCAGGTCGTTCCACAGCCGGAAAGCCATTTTCCTGGACTTTTCCTGATCTTCAAAAAACTGATCCAGGTAGCGGGAAAAGATCGCTCCCCAGAATTTCTCGTGGTTGGGAATATAATCCTCGCCAAGAACTTCCATCTCCAGCCGGAAGCACTCCCGGATGGTTGTGTAGCTCTCGTTGAGCAGTGTCAGGCGGATCTTCTCCTTGAACGCCACCAGCTCGTCGTGGGTGTTTATCTCGTTGAACCGTTCCACGGCCTGGGCCAGGCTGGCCCTGGCCTCCCTGATCCAGGGCTTGAGAAAAATACTGTCCAGGGCATCCCTTATGCCCTCCTCGCTGCACACCTCCCCCAGCAGCCGCCTGGACCTGGAGATGCCGCCGTCCAGGGCAATGCTCTCCTGGATTTCGGCAACATTGGCGTACCGGCTCATCCTCCGGATCCACTGGTCCACGTAAGGGCCCGGCTCTGTAAACACAACCGGCCACTCCCGGTTGCAGGGGTTCACCAGCTGGATGGTGGTGTCAAACAAAGCGTTACTCTTGAAATCGTTCTCAATGTCGTTGAGCACATTGGTGTGGCCGCAGAACCCGGCAACGGCACTGGTTCCCTGCATGGAGACGATCAGGGGAAGGCGCTGGCCGGCGCCGGTGCTTCGCAGCACCTCCCGGTACCGGCCGAGGATGACATCCAGGGGATGCCCCGGGGGAATGGCGATTTTGTGCTGAAAACAGGCCACCATGATACCCGGATACCGGGCAAGGGTCATGAGGAGATCCTGCTGAAAGGCCTGGTGCCTCTGGCGGTGCTCTTTCAGGGTGTCGGCCCCCTGCTTGATGCCGGGGTATTCAATGACCGGCAGCTGCATGGGGGTATCACCGGCGGGCACGAGGATCTGGATCAGATAGCCGGCGGGGGTTGCCCCGCTGCCCAGGTCGTAGAGCCGGATAAACTCCCGGTTGTTCAGGTCATCCCGGATCACCTCACCGGAATTGATGTAGACCTGGCGGATACGGATCTTTGACACCTCGCTGGACGGTTCCACCAGGCAGGGAACGGCGGTGTTTTCCGAGTTGTTGCTGGCCTTGATGTCAAAGACGGCCCGCAGATCATCGTTGTCAAAGAGGTCGAGAAGGTAGCTTGTTTTAAAAGACTTGTCCGTTCCTGTAATATGAATGTATACCGGTGTATCGGTGTCCGGCACTTCCTTGAGGCACTCCCGGCACCTGAGGATGGACGACTCGGCCTTGTGCTGAAGGCTTTCGGGAACCGCCTTGAGTTTTTCCAGGATGGATTCGAGTTTCTCTTTTAGTTCCGGTACAAGGTTGCTGTTGTGGTTCATATGAAGCAAAGACTCCTGATTAAAGGGGATTTCTCCGACTTTTTATATGAAAGTCGTGTTGCGCCGGCAGCCGATCCGGGTTTTGCCCTACGCTCATGGAGCCAGGGCTCCTCTTCGAGCCACGCAGCCCGTCCATGGGCTGCTCCGAGGTGAGCGGCAGCTGTTTAGAGCATCCATGCTCACAGCTACCGCTCAAAACCGCTACGGGCAAAACCCCGAATCGGCTGCCTCTGCATCGGACTTGGCTCCGCGTCTACGACCCATCCTTTGTTGTGCCCGCAGGGCATGGCCGTTATTCGAGAAAGAGAAGTTCATGGCCGCCGTCACCTGAGCCGGCAATTTTAAGCCTTTTGTTGTCCAGCCTGAAGGTCATCCCCTCGATTCTGTGGCGGTAGCTGAAGGTTATGCTGTCCGGGTAGACCATGAAGGAGAAAGGGGTGAACAGATTGAGGGAGGCCTTTTCAAATGTCACGGTGCGGCCGTTTTTCAGGGTGGCGGCAAAGCGTTCCCGCTCCCGGAAGAGCTCAAGAATACCTGTCTGGCCCGGGGTGATGTTGATGGACTGGGTGGAATGGCTGTCATCCTTGGATAGCTGAACCAGGGAGGTGTTGATCTGGATGGGGTCCCGTTTCAGCTTGACGTTGTTTTCTGCCTGAAAGGAGGTATCGGAAATCAGATTGGTAAGGACAAGGGATGTGATGGGATCGTAGCACTGGATCCCGTATTTCCCCTTGGAGTCTTCCGTGAGCAGTTCCCGCTGAATGGCCACCTCTACCCCTTTGTCCATGGCTTCCAGTTCAAGGGTTTTTATTTTCCTGGCCAGCACCTCAAGCTTGAACACCTGGCCGGTCTTCTCGGTGAAATAGACACGGGAATCTTCCGTTAGCTTCAAATCCCCGGCCTGTTCCGGGGTGAGGGTGTACCAGGTGTAGCTGCCGGCCGCTGTGTCACCGTTTAGCAGGGAGCGTCCCACCCGCTTGGGAACCAGGGTGGACTGGCCTGCCTGGAAAAAGGCGGCAAAGTCAAGACTGCTGTCCTGGCCGGTCCTGGCGAGGAGGTACCAGTCCCCACCCCTGGCCGGCTTTGTGATGCGCAGGGGGGTAAAGGTGTAGACATCTTCCAGAAACCCCTTGAGTTTAAAACTGATGGCATCCCGGTCAATGATATCGGAAAACGGGCCTTCTCCCCGGATTCTCTCATAATCCCCGTAGGGCACGTGGTTGTTGCGAAGGTAGCGGGGCACCTGGGCGTTCTTGATATCCAGCTCTCCCACCTTGAAGTAAAAGATGTCAGAGGCGTAGTTTGAATCCCTGCACGAGTACACCTGATAAAGCCGAAACAGTTCGGTTTTCTGGAGACGGTACCTGTACCGTTGCATCAGATCGGGAACGCGCTGGTTGTAGTTGAAATAGACAAAAAGGGCCAGGCGGGTACCCCGGCTTCCGACCCCTTGTTCGTCCTGGTTTCGGTAGGCATTCACGGACATCTGGTCGATGGTGCCGGCCACAAATTCAGGCTGGAGGAAAGCCCCGGCGATCTCTTTCTCCAGTGGCTTGTCACTTGTCAGCCAGTCGTGGACACCGGGAAAAACAGAACGGTAAAAGTCCATTTCTTTTCCCTGGTGCAGAGAAGCTGTGTCCGTTGCTGTATTGCTGCGGTAGAGCTGGTAGCCGTAGTAGCCGGAGAGTGCGATGACAGCCGCCACTGCAAGGAACGCCATGGACCTTAGCACAGAGGTGAAGCGGCCGATTCCCCGGCTGAGCTCGTTGAGAAGGGTCTTTGCCCTGGCCAGGCCCCGGGCCGAATCCCTGTACACAATGTTGGCACCATAGGCGGCAATGGGTCTCTTTTTGTCCTGGGAGCGGAAAAAGGTCCACGACGAGCCGATATTGTCCCCCCGGGTGACCCGGATCTTCAAATAGTCGATGAAGGCTTTTTTTTCCGACGTTGTCAGCTTTGACATGGGAACCTGGTACCTGTCCTGATCCAGGTGGATCGCCCCGTTGATATCAATGATCCGTACATCCAGGTCTGCCGATGCGGACTGGTACCGCTTGATGTCCTGAAAAAAAATACAGTCCCCGGGTATGATGGCTTCATACACCAGGGGATAATCCTGGACCTTCCTTACCGGAAGCTCAAACTCTTCAAAACGCCCCATAGATAATTGTTGACACCCCTTAATGTAAAGCTAAACTGACACCTTTCATGTTCCCATGGGCAAAGGGAGAACCACCGGCACCCCGTTTACCACCCTGACTGGAAAACAAAAGGCCAAACGACCAATGCCAGCAATTCTAAGGAGCAACAGGGGTCACCTTTTCGTTATTAACATTATCGAGTAGTTTATGGTTTAATTGTGCTTTTCTGTCCGATAACGTCAATAACAAAAGCCTGACCCCTTTGACCCCCCGTTGGCCCGCCAAATGTGACGAATGGCCGATGTTATGACCAAGCCCCAAAATAGGAATTGTTAACAGAACGGGGCAAAAGTGTCAAGGGGATTCTCGCCACCGCCCCCAGGGCACCGTTGACCCACAAAACCAGCGGATCTGTCAAACGTTACGATCAGGACTTGGTCATAACATCGGCCAACCTGGGGTGGGGTCAGGCCTTGACTGTTTTGTCATGGCTGACAAAAATCTTTGAAAACGGGCCATATTTGTGTTATAGCGAAATCAAACCGCCTGTTTTTTGTCTCAAGTTTCTTGTAACCCCCACAACAACTGGAAGAATAGAGATGCTGATCCGAATCAACAGTGAAACCCCCCAGCCCCGCCTCATCGATCAGGTGGTGGAGATAGTGAAACGGGGCGGCGTGATTGCCTACCCCACGGACACCTTCTACGGCATAGGGTGCGACATCATGAACAAGAAAGCCATTGAAGCCGTATACCAGATCAAGCAGAGGGACAAAAAAAAACCGTTCAGCTTTGTCTGCGCCGATCTCAAGCATATCAGCGACTATGCCAAAATCACAACCATTGCCTATCGAAACCTGAAAAGACTCCTCCCCGGACCGTACACCTTTATCCTGCCCGGTTCGAAAATGGTGCCCAAAATGATGCTCACCAAACGAAAAACCGCCGGGATCAGGGTGCCGGACAACCGAATCGCCCTGGCCATTGCCGAACAGCTGGGCAACCCGGTCCTCTCCACCAGCGCAACAGACCCCGACGGACAGGTGTTTGAAGACCCCTCCCTGCTCCACGAGTGGTTCGGCAGCAGGCTTGACGCTGTTGTGGATGCCGGCAGAGTTCCCGGCTCGGCATCCAGCGTGGTGTCGTTAATTGATGACGAACCCGAAATAATCCGATATGGCGCCGGTGATGTAGGGTGCTTTGAATAAGGATTCAAACAGGCGTGTGATGGATTGAATTCTGTCCTCTTTCGGGTAAACCGGAACGATCTCGCCCTCTACGCCCCCGAGCCTGCCGGCCCATTGCACGGCATCACCGAGGTTCCCAAGCCGGTCCACCAGATCCAGCTCAAAGGCCTTTTCTCCGGTGTAGATCCTCCCGTCGGCAAGGGTCTTCACCTTGTCCACGGCAAGATCTCTTCCAAGGGCGACATCCTTGACAAACTGCATGTGGATCTCATCGGCAACACCCTGGAGTATCTCTCTTTCCTGGTCGGTCAATTCTCTGGCAGGAGAGCCCATATCCTTGAATTCACCGCTTTTGATCACAACAGGGGAGAGCCCGATCTTTTCGAGTATCTTCTGAAAATTGGCATACTCCATGATCACGCCGATGCTGCCGGTGATGGTGCCGGGGTTTGCCATGATTTTGTCTGCTGCTGAAGCTGCGTAATACCCCCCCGACGCGGCCACGGCCCCCAGGGAGGCCACAATGTTTTTCTCCTGCCCGGTCTTGACAACCTCCCTGTAGATCTCCTGGGCAGGACCCACCCCGCCCCCCGGAGAGTTGATCCGCAGAACAATGGCCTTGATGGCGGGATCCTTTCGAAACTTTTTAATGGTTTTTACAACAGACTTGGACGATGCCACCAGGCCGGTTATCTCGACCACGCCCACATTGCCCTGGTGTTCTTTCTCCAGAGCAGAGGAAAAACTGGCGTGGAAAACCGCCGATCCGCCTATCACAAGGGCAAAAACAGCCACCATGGCAGCAGATGATATGGCCGAAAACATCAGAACAAAAAACAGAACAGGGTGTCTTCTCGAAAACATTAGAGATCCTTTTTTTTAAATAAAAAGAGCCGGATCAGATCAGATCTGATTCCAGCTCTTTTTTCGGGATATATTTCAGCTGTTCTGTTTACATCAAACCGGGGCCTGATGTGAACAGAACATCGAACACTGTTTTCTACTGGTCACTGTCAGACTCTGGGTCTGATTTTGCCGCCGCTTCCTGGAGGTTGTCCCTGAGAAGCTCGCCAAACGAAGAGGTAACCGGTTTTTCTTTTTTTGCAGCAGTGTTGAATTTTTCAACAACAGTGTCGTCCTCTTCATCTTCAAGACGCTTGATGGAAAGACCGATACGCCTTTCGTCGCTGTTGATGTTCATCACCTTTGCCGAAACAGTCTCTTTGACCTTGAACTTGTCCGAAGGGGTCTTGACCTTTTCCTTGCTGATCTCAGACACATGGATAAGTCCCTCAATCCCCTCTTCCAGCTCGACAAAAACGCCGAAATCGGTGACATTGGTTACAACACCGGTAATCTCCGTTCCCACCTGGTACCTGTCTTCAACGGTTTCCCAGGGATCCGGCTGGATCTGCTTGATGCCAAGAGAAAATCTTTCACTGGATTTGTTGATATCAAGAACCACGGCCTGCACGGTATCGTTCTTTTTATACACCTCAGAGGGGTGCTTGATCCGTTTTGTCCAGGAAATATCGGAAATGTGAACCAGACCGTCAATATCATCATCGATGCCGATGAAAAGACCAAAGTCTGTAATGTTCTTGATTTTCCCCTCAATGACCGTTCCCACGGGATATTTTTCACTGATCAGCTCCCAGGGATTTTCCATGGTCTGCTTGATGCCAAGGGAAATTCTCCTGTTGTCCGGCTTGAGGTCAAGCACAACTGCCTCGATCTCCTCTCCGACGGAAACGATTTTGGACGGGTGACGCACCTTCCGGGTCCAGGACATTTCCGACACATGGATAAGGCCTTCAACACCTTCTTCCAGCTCGATAAACGCGCCGTAGTCCGTGAGACTGACCACCTTGCCCTTGACCCTGGAGTTCACCGCGTACTTCTCAACGGCCGTTGTCCACGGATCGGGGGTCAACTGCTTCATGCCAAGGGAAACCCGCTCTTTTTCAAAATCGTAGGAGAGGATCTTTACCGTGATGGTGTCCCCTACAGAAAAGAGCTCTGAAGGATGCTTTACGCGGCCCCAGGAGATGTCTGTAATGTGGAGAAGACCGTCAACACCGCCAAGGTCCACAAACACACCGTATTCAGTTATATTTTTGACAACACCTTCCATCACCTTGTCGTTCTCAATGGCCGCAAGGGTGGCAGCTCTTGCCTGTTCACGCTCGGATTCAAGGATTACCCTCCTTGAAAGAACGATGTTGCTCCGTTTTCTGTTGTACTTCAAGATTTTAAATGTGTAGGTCTGGTTGACCATTTCATCCATGTTGCGGATGGGCCGCAGGTCAGCCTGGGAGCCGGGCAGAAATGCCTGAAGCCCGATATCAACGGAAAACCCGCCTTTTACCCTGCTTGTGATCAGGCCCTCGATGGTTCCGTCGGCCTCGTAGATCTCTTTTATGGCATCCCACACTTTCACCTTGGCCGCTTTTTCCTTGGACAGAATAACGGTCTCTTCTTCCTCGTCCCACACCTCAACCATCACTTCGACGCGATCGTTGAGTTTCACATCCACATTGCCATCTTCATCCTTGAACTCAGAAATGGCGATCTGACCTTCCGACTTGTACCCCACATCAACAAGGACATGATCCTTGTCAACAGCGATTATGGTGCCGATAACCACCTGGCCTTCTTCAAAGCGCTTGAAGCTCTCCTCATAAATGCCCATCAGCTCTTCCATGGTCTCCTCGCCTGTTATGTCAGGCTTTGGCGCCATGCCCAGCTCTTCATTATCAGCCGTGTCCAGCTCTTCGTGATCAGAAGATACGTCGTTCATCATTTCGTCTTGGTTCATGTGGTTGTTCTCATCTGTGTCAGCAATGTTATTCATAATTAGTAGTTCCCCTTAAACAATATTTTGCGCCTTTTAAAGGGCGCAATAGATCACCTATACCATTAATAAAGACAAAACGCAAGGCAAAAAAACCGTGAAACACCAAACAGATGAAACCCAATCCGGAGCTGACTTTTCCGTGATCCATATCATCTATTGATGACGACGGAGTACATTTTTTCCACCACTGCAAGGGCTGTCAGGCCGGTGGAATCAATCAAAACGGCATCCTGGGCCGGTTTCATGGGAGCTGTTTGTCGCCGTGAATCGTTTTCATCCCGCAGGGCCATGTTTTTTTCAACATCTTCCAGGCGATTTCGGGTTATGTCCATCTCATGGTATCGCCGCAACGCCCTGGTTTTCAGATCGGCGGAAAGGAAAAATTTAACATCAGCCCGGGGAAACACAACGGTTCCCATGTCTCTTCCTTCAAACACCGCGTTGTGCTCTGCTGCGATCTCCTTCTGCATTCCAAGAAGAAATGCTCTGACGGCCGGCTTCGCAGAGACGGCCGAAGCCAGCATGGAGATCTCGCTGCTCCTCAGCTTCCGGGAAATGTCCCGGCCCGAGCTCAAGAGAAGAGGGACGCCCCTGCTGACAACAAACTGAAAATCCAGGGTAGGCAAAAAAGCGTCAAGGAGATGGTCATCTTCCCAGTCGATGCTGTTTTCATCAATTTCCAAGGCCACTCCCCGGTAAAGTGAGCCGGTGTCCACATAGAGGTACCCGAGTTTTTCGGCAAGCAGTTTGCTTACCGTGGTCTTGCCTGAACCGGCAGGACCGTCGATGGTGATTGTCTTCAATTCAACCCTTTCCTTATCTTTGTTGTGAGCACTGCACATGGGTGTTTTAAAAGGTCAGGCCAGCACTTTTTTCAAGGCGGCAATGAATGCCCGGTTCTCTTCGTCAAGACCAGCGTTGACCCTCAGGCAGGTATCAAAGCCATAGGCTCCCATGGCCCGGACAATGACACCATGGGTCAAGAGTGCTTTGAAAACAGCAGAGGCATCGGTTTTAACATCCACAAGAAAAAAATTGGCCTGGGTGGGATGGGTGACAAGCCCCATGGCCGACAGCTCTTTTTCCAGGAAATCGACCCCCTGCTGCATGACCGTGACGCTCTTTTCCAGGTGCTCTGCATCGTCAAGGGCAGCGGCAGCGGCGGCCTGGGCCAGGGCGTTGACATTGAACGGCTGTCTGATCCTGTGGAGAATGAGGGCAACCTCTTTGGCCATAATACCGTAACCCACCCTGAAACCGGCCAGACCGTATGCCTTGGAAAAGGTCCTGAGGGAGATCACCCGCCTGTCTGACAGGGGAGACTCAAGGCTGTTGTAAACCCCTTCTTTTCTGACAAACTCTATATACGCCTCGTCAACCACCACCAGAACATTTTCGGGCACCTTTTCCATGAACGTTTGAAAATCGTTTCGTGAAAACCAGCTTCCGGTGGGATTGTTGGGGT
>JAWOGI010000223.1:0-2877 GCA_046496975.1 Desulfobacteraceae bacterium
GTTTCCCCGAACCTGGATGCGATCTCGATGATGGGAAACCCTTCCCCGCACCCGATATCCAGCACCGTGACATGCTTTCTGAAACGCAGCATATCCAGCAGCTTCAGGCCGAACGGTGCCGACCACAGGGGCAGTTCATCCATAAACACATTGAAATCATTCACAGCAGACTCCTTAAGCCATTTTCCTCCCATTGTGCCATTGTGCCGGCCGAATTCCGCAAAAAACATATAGAAACACTATAACAAATTGATTGCATTTGGCAATCATGCTGCTACTATAGCCATAACCAAGAGGGACAAAGAGGAAATCTGAGATATGGCGCAAGATAGATAAAAATAATGACTGAGAAAACACTTTCCAGGCGCACCAGAGAGCATTTCACCGGCTGCCTGATAGCAGGGGCTGTCGGCGATGCGCTGGGTGCATCCATTGAGTTCATGACCCTGGACCAGATCCGCAGCACATATGGTGAATCCGGTCTGACCGGCTATGCCCCGGCATACGGCCGCAAAGGGGCCATCACCGATGATACCCAGATGATGCTGTTTACGGCCGAAGGGCTGGTGCTCTCCCGGATCAGGCAGGAATACCCAGGCAATGACGGCATGATCGACTGTACCTACCATGCCCTGCTGCGGTGGCTGACCACCCAGCAGCCGGACCGGCAGACTGACCTGATGCAGTCCCATGGCTCCTGTGCCATTGTGGAAGGGGTTTTGACCGGACATACGTCTCTGTTCTCCCGGAGAGCCCCCGGAAACAGCTGCTTGTCCGCCCTGGCATCCGGTACCATGGGCACCCCGGATCGGCCGGTAAATGACAGCAAGGGCTGCGGAGGTGTGATGCGCATCGCCCCGGTGGGTCTGGCATTCCCGGACGTAGAAAAGGCCTTTGACATCGGCTGCCGCAGCGCCGCCATCACCCACGGCCACCCCACCGGTTATCTGACAGCCGGCACCCAGGCCGCCATCATCTCTTTGATCATCACAGGCCATTCCCTGACAAAGGCGGTGAATGCCGGCATCCACATCCTGAAACAGCGGAAAAACGCCAAAGAAACCCTGGATGCCCTCACCGCAACAGTCGAAACCGCCTGCAGCGCCTCCCCGTCCCCGGAAACCGTTGAAACCTTAGGAGAGGGCTGGATAGCTGAAGAAGCCCTGGCCATAGGGCTTTACTGTGCCATGGTTCATGAAAACGAGATGGCAAAGGCTCTGCTGCTGTCAGTGAACCATTCCGGAGACAGCGATTCCACCGGCACTATTACCGGCAATATCCTGGGCGCCCTGCACGGCAAATCCGCGATCCCACCCCACTGGATCGATGATCTGGAGCTGAACGGCCTGATTGAAGAAACCGCCATGGATCTGTATAGTGAATTTGTTTTCAAGCGCTGATACATGACAATCTAATTTAAAAGGGTAAGTACCATATGTTTTCCTGGATTTCCACGCATAAAGCCATTGCTCAAAAATTGACCGCTTATGAAAATCGGCAGCCTGAATTAATTGACCTTCTTAAACATTGTGGAGAAACCATCCTCAATGACATTGACGTGAATGGCTCGGAAATACAGCTCAATGAGATCGATCCGTTCACCTTTCTCTTTTATTTGTATAAATATGGAGCTGCCAAACGTATTGAACGGCTCCGGTGTGTCGCACAGAATTTAGACATATCCCCACTGCCTGATGACACGGACGGCCTTCCTTCTGCCAATGCCCAGAAAGTCAGGCTGTTCCCGAGCAAAAAAGACAGAAACAACAACGAAATTGACAGACTCTGGCATTTTTTCAAAGCAGCCATGAATGAACTGATGAACAATGATCTTTTCATGGACATCCTGACAATCAATGGCGTCGGCAAGACAAAAATCACGGAAAGTCTGTTTTATATCAAACCTGAAAAATACCTGCCGATCAATGCTCAGACACGCCCTTATCTTGAAGAGGTTTTGGAAATTGACCCCCGATTCGACAATTTTCAGGAATATCTGAACATTCTGGAAAAAGTCAGAGCCAGGTCCAGTGACCCTTTTTATAAAATATCCCATGATGCCTGGGTTTGGAATACATCAAAACCCCAATCCGATATCAATTCAAACCAAAAAGGCGATGAATTGGAAGCAGAAGGAATCGACAACTTTCCAGTACAAGAAAATGTCCTGATTGAAACACTTGCAGAATTTGATCATTCACCCACCCCGGATCTTTTCTACAACCAGATAGACACGTTGATCAAAAATGCCGGAATCACGCCTGACCAGTGCCATGCCAATGTACGCAAAGACATCCGCATCCCCGTCACTTTAGGGCGGCGTTATGTCATCATGATCAAGCGTAAAGGCAATTCAGTGATATGGGGCTTGATTTTAAAAGCCGAAGATGAAACATCCGCAAGCCAGCATCCCTACTATGATAACTCCAGCTTTTTTGTCGACACCGATGGCGGAAAATCATATTGCTGGGCTGAATTTATTGTTCCTTTTGATCACAATGCTTCCGATTTGAACACACTGTTTGATATGTGGCAAAATGCCGCATCCTTCTATTATAATGAAATCAAAGACACCCAGCTGAAAAATATATATAAACGACACACCAATGATGCTGTGGTGAAATCGCTTTTCGATCCAGCCTATCGGAAACAGATCCAGGCCAAAGCTGCTGATTATGCCCGTTTCCCGGTTCAGAAAAAACTGATAGAAAAGTACAAGGCCCTGCTCAAAGTCATAGGACTTGAAAATGAGCAGTTCAAATGGGAATTGCTTGGGAAAAACTACTGGGATTTTCAAACAAACGATATTAAGGGAATGATCGACAACCTCCCCTTGACTCATTTGGTATATCCCATGGCCATTTCCGTTCTCAAGCA
>JAWOGI010000256.1:0-2818 GCA_046496975.1 Desulfobacteraceae bacterium
CCCATGTGGCAATACTCAACCAACAGACCCACAGGCAACATCAGGGGCGGCGGCACCACCGAGTACAAGGACTACCAGCCCTTTTTCTCCCCGGAAAAACAGAGCCGGCCAGAGGATTGATTTCATGGAAAAAGAATCCGTTACCTTTGCTCCGGAAAAAAAACAGGGTTCAGACGAACCGGGCAAGGAAAATCCCTGGAAGATCCTCATCATTGACGACGAAGTCTCGGTTCATGATATCACAACCACAGTGCTGGCCAACTTCACCTATGACAACCGGCCTGTTGTGTTTATCAACGCCTTTTCCGGAAAAGAGGCAAGAGCGCTTTTCAACCAGCATCCCGACACGGCCCTGCTGCTTGTGGATGTTGTCATGGAGACGGAAGATTCGGGGTTGAACTTTGTCCGCCACGTCAGGGAGACGTTGAACAACAGCCTTGTCCAGATATCCATTGTCACCGGCCAGCCGGGCCAGGCCCCGGAAGCCGATGTCATCGCAAAGTACAGGATCAACACCTACACCTCAAAAACAGAGATGACCTCCCAGAAACTCATCTCCACCGTCACCACCTCCCTGAGGACCTACAAGCTCTCAACCGAACTTGCTCAAGAGCTTCAAAAGCGGAAAAAAGCGGAAAAAAAACTCCAGAGACTCAACCAGGAGCTGGAAGCGAGGGTTAAAGAGCGGACCCGGCAGCTGGAAGAGTCCAACCGGAAAGCCAAAAAAATGGCCCGAAAAGCGGAAAAGGCCAACCAGGCCAAAAGCGATTTTCTTGCCAACATGAGCCATGAAATCAGAACTCCGCTGAACGGCATCATCGGCATGGCAAAACTGATCCTGGACGAAGAGCTCTGTCCCCAGATCAAAGAGTATGCCGACACCATCACCTATTCAGCCGACTCCCTTCTCACCATTATCAACGATATCCTGGATTTTTCAAAAATTGAAGCAGGGGAACTGACCCTTGAGAAAAAGACCTTTTCCCTTGCCAACACCGTCAGAAAAGTCATCACCCTTCTCCGGATAAAAGCAGAGGAAAAGAACATTGCCCTTGAGGAGAGTATCTCCGACGCTATCCCGGACCGGCTGGTGGGAGACGAGGGGAGAATCAGGCAGATCCTCATAAACCTTGCGGGCAACGGCATCAAATTCACTGAAAAGGGGAGGGTCAACGTAACGGCAGGACTTGAAAAAGAAAAGAAGGATCGGGCCGTAATACGGTTTGAGATCAGGGACACCGGCAGGGGAATTTCCCGGGCTTTCCAGAGGAACCTGTTTACAAAATTCTCCCAGGAAGACACCTCCATCACAAGAAATTACGGCGGAACAGGGCTTGGGCTTGCCATTTCAAAGAACCTTGCCGAGATGATGAACGGCACCATAGAGGTTGAAAGCCAGGTCAACTCCGGCACCCTTTTCCGGGTATTTCTCACACTGGACAAGCCCCTGGAAAAAGAGTTCTTTCCTCATACCAAAGAGCCGTACCGGCCGGAAAAGCCTCCTTCCCCTGCCCTGCCGGACAGAAAGATCAGGATCCTGCTGGCCGAGGACAACCCTGTCAACCAGAAAGTCGCTTTGCTCATGCTGAAAAAAAAGGGATTTTCAGCAGATGTGGCAAACAACGGACTCCAGGTACTCAAGGCGCTGAAAGCTGATCCCTACGATTTGATCCTCATGGACATTCAGATGCCGAAAATGGATGGTCTCGAAACCTGCAGGACCATCCGGGACCCGGAATCGGATATCCAGTGCAAAACGATTCCCATTGTTGCCATGACAGCCCATGCCATGGAAGATGATGTGCAGAAATGCATGGATGCCGGGATGAATGCAGCCCTGTCCAAGCCTGTCACTCCTGAAAAGCTCTTTGCAACCATCTCCAGGGTGGTGGTGGTCAGCTGACGGTTTCCAGAAGCGAGGTGATCCCCTTCTCATCCAGGTCAACCGGATTTCCCTTCATGCTGCTGGCCTGGAGGGCCTTTCGGGAAACTGCCCGGCAGACGGCAGGTTCCAGGCCGAATTGTGACAGGGAGGGCAGGTCCATCTCCGCTACAAGCCCTCGGATCCAGCCGGCGCCCTGCTCAATTCCTGCCCGGCTGTTCCCCGTTAAAATCCCTGCTACCTCGCCGAACTTTGCCAGGGCAGCAGAGGAGTCCGGGGAGGTTCTTTTTTCAAGCTGCCTGACATTTTCCGCCATCACCGGTGCAAGGAGCACAGCGCAGATAAGACCGTGGGGAGCGCTGATCATCCCGCCCATGGGGCCGGCAATACCGTGGACCGCCCCGAGCTTTGCATTGGCAAGGGCAATCCCGCTGAAAAGAGCCGCCAGGGAGAGGTCTTCCCTGGCATTGAGGTCCTGGCCGTTGCCCACCGCACTGCTCAGCGAGCGGGCACTCCTTGCAATGCCTTCCCGGCACAGGGCATCGGTGTACGGATTTGAAAACCGCGACACAAAGGCCTCAATCAACTGGGTCAGTGCGTCCATTCCGGTAAAAGCGGTGACATCCCCCGGCATGAACCGGGTCAGACAGGGATCAACAAGGGCAACATCGGGGTACATCATCTCACTTCGCATGCTCACCTTGACCCCGTGCTCCAGATCAGTACGGGCCGACAGCGGATGGGTGACATGGAAGTCGCTGCTGTGCACGTTGATCATGTTGTTGCTGAAAGAGCCCTGCTCGTCGGCAAAGCCCGACTTGTGGCACTCCAGGCAGTAGTCCTGTTCGTGGCAGGCAGCACAGTCGACGGCGTTGCCCTTGGCCTCGGAACGATGGTTGAGCGCCCAGACGGGGCCATGGGTTTTAACGGCGCCCA
>JAWOGI010000328.1:0-15567 GCA_046496975.1 Desulfobacteraceae bacterium
GTGAAATGGGCCAGGTCCAAGAGGGTGATTATGTTGGGATTAAACTGAACAGCAATAAAGAAGCGAAATTTATAGTACCAATTCAAAGACCTGATTGATTTGTTCAAAAGGAGTTATGACGTATTGAAAAAACAGAAAATATATATACTGTGTATCATGTTACTTTGTGTCGGATTATGTGCAAATGGGAACGCTGAATATTATCAATATACAGATAAGGATGGAAATTTGTGTTTTACGGATAATAAAGCGGAAATTCCAAAAAATCGTTTAGATCAGACAAAATCTTTTCCATCTTTGAAATCTGGAAATAGTGTTGATACTCCCTCAAAAAAAGAGTTTTCAGCTTCAAAAAGTGATTTGCAGCCGGACGATACTACATGGAACGGCAAAATGAAATCAGCCGGACGTAAACTGGAACGAATGCATAAAGAACTTTCTGAAAATTATAATCATCTGGCAAAGAGAAAAAAAAAGATTGAAAGTCGGTCAAAGGAGGACATGACTGAATATGAGAAAAAAGCTTTTGAAAATAGCTTAATAGATCTGAACCGGAAAATAAAGGCATACCATAAAAAGCGTAAACACTTTAATGCCGAAATTGAAGAATTTAACAAAAAATTATATGGAAAAGAGTTATAAAATTTTGATCGTAAAAAAAACCAACAAAAATGGCTGTTTTTTTGTATTCCACCCGTTGTGCCTGTTTTTAACTTTTCTTATGGTTTTATTCTCATTACTATTTAATGAATCCACATCAGCTGATTATTTCAAATATAAAGATGAAAATGGAAATATATGTTTTACTGACGATTTATCAAAGGTCTCCAAACAAAAACGTGATAAAATAAAGTCTTTCGCTTCCGGAAATGATGTAACGGTAAAATCGGAAAGTTTTCAACAAAAAAGCTTAGGTGAGCACGAAAAGATCGTTGAAGAAACCCAAAATATACTCCACTTGGATAAAAATCTCGATATAAAGGCCGAAGCTATTGAAATGGAAAAACAACAGCTTGCAAGGGAAAGAGAAAAGCTTTTGAAACGGCAACAGAACTTGAAAAATAAATCAGTCGGAACAATGGAGCCCGAGGAAAGGCTTGAGTTTACAAACAAAGCTGAAGAGCTGAACAGAGAGATTGAGGAGTATGAAAAAAGGCGGCAGAATTTCAGTGAAAAATTAAAGAACTACAATAAGAAAGTAAGAAAGAAGAATGCTACAATTCAATAACAGTAATTTACCGAACTAAAGTTCCAATCCTGCCCAACCACTCAAAAAATTTGAGTGTTCACGGATTCTCCTTTATAAAGTAAGCACCACACAAACTCTATTAAAAGGAGGTATCCGTGAACAAGAACTCATTTATAAACCAATTTTCAAATAACATCAAATTTAATTAACCTGCTTTGATCGGGTCATTATCCGTGGATACATCCTCAAATTCTTCTCAACAGCCGCTGTCGTTCTATTTTTAAAGGCCATGGGGTTCTCAAAAAAAACCAATGGTGTCATGCGGATTTTTACTGATCAGCTTAACTCTCACATTTCCAAACAAGCTGAAAAACATGACGACCTCATTCACTGGTGGCCTTCCATTGATGGTGGTGTTAATGGAGCTAAACTGCGCTTTGTTGAAGAAGAGTATGCCAACAAATTCACTGGACAGGGCGATCATCTGTTCTGCATCATAACCGACTACAGAGAGGCGGTGACACTGTAACAGAACATTTATTGAGCGATCTGTTGAGTATTGCCGCATACACCACGGAACCGGGCGTCCAGGCATATTATGACACCCGCCGGAAAGTGTTCGACTGGAAAGACAAACACGGGCTGGAATCTGGAGGGGGGAAACCGACAAAGAAAAGAAATGCTCTGTATTATTACCGGCAGGCAATGAAATACGGGGATCTCACCGCCGCCGACAAATACCTGAAAAAATATTATGAGCTGGGAGGAACCCCCCAGGGGCTAAAGCAGTCTATCTGGATGTCCCACCCCTTGGCCGGGATTAAAAAAGCGGATAGGTACAGCTTCCGCAATGAGCTTAGCAAGAAAGATGAAAAAAGACTGGGCTTGGCTTTGAATTGGTACCAAAAAACTTATGTGGAAAGTCTGAGGTAACAGATCCACACAAGGGGTACGATTTGAGGACCACCTACTTACCGCAATCTGGTTTGTGGATCATATTTTTTGGCTTATGATCCATAAAGACCAAAGTCTTAAAAAGACACTTGTTTTTTCGCCAGCTTCTGATAAAGTATGTGGTTTTCAAGGAGTAAGAAAATTGTTCGCATCCTGCATACAAAAACACACCAGAAGGAGCCGGGTTAATGAAAACAGCGTTTATTTTTGTATGCATTTTGTTCGCATTTTACACACAAAAAACCTGTATTTTGTCGAAAAATGGAGAGAAACAAAAAAGGCCGGAAAGAGCAAGAGCCCTGTCTGGCCTTGTTTTTTGTGGAGCCGACGAGCGGAGTCGAACCGCTGGCTTGCTGATTACGAATCAGCTACTCTACCAACTGAGTTACGTCGGCCCTGCAATCAATGACTGCATAATTAAATCTTATTGAGATCAAAAGCAAGAAAAAAATGATGAAGAATTTATCTGACACCATCGCAAAAAGAGAGAACAGCATTGATTTGACCGGTGTTTTCGGATCGGAAAAAGCCTACCTTGCCTCCCGGTTTTTCCTGGAAACCGGAAAGACCACTGTTGCGGTTCTGCCCACCCAGAAGAGCGCCTTGAAGTTTATGGATGATCTTGCCTTTTTTCTGCCAAACCACGGAGATGCCCTGGTCTATTTTCCCGGGTACAATATTCTCCCCTTCAAGTCTTTGGGGTACCACAGCGAAACCTCGGCAAAGCGGCTGGCTGCTCTGTACAGGCTCATCTCCTGCCGTGACCGGCTCCTCATTGTCACCTATGTGGATACCCTTTTGCAGAAGATGATTCCCAGGCGCCTGCTTTCCGATGCGTCAGAACTCGTTGTCAACGGGGAGGAGATCGACAGGGACCTTTTGACCGCCAGGCTCAACTCCCAGGGGTATGCCAGGGTCTCTCTGGTTGAGGAGCCGGGGGATTATTCCGTCCGGGGCGGCATTCTGGATGTTTTTTCCCCGGGCAGCAGCAGTCCCGTGAGAATCGAGCTGTTTGGGGATCATGTGGAGTCTTTGAGATCCTTCTCCCCGGTAAGCCAGCGGGGTATTGCCGAGCTGGAAGAGGCCGTTTTTATCCCCGCCAGTGAAGCGGTGGTGGAAAAAAAACACCTCCCCGATATATTGACACGCCTTCGCAGGGCAGGGGCCGAGGCCGATCTGGATGCGGCCAGGATCAGGGAGTATGTTGAAAAGGTAAAAGAGCAGGGCAGGTTCCCCGGCATGGAGAGCATGCTCTCCATTGTCTACCCTGAACTGGATTGTTTTTTTGACTATCTTCCCCAGGACTGCCTTCTGGTTCTTGACCAGCCCGGAGAGCTCGACGCCGCCGCCGCTGCCTTTGAAAAAAAAGCCCGGGAAAATCATGCCGGCGCCGTGTTTGACGGCAAACTCTGTGTGGACCCCTCTTCCATCTATCTCGGGTGGGAGGAGGTGACATCGGCCATGGAGAAACGAAACCCCGTGGCGTTCAAGCCTTTGCACGTTGAAGGGAAAGAAAAAAAAACCGCCAGCCTGGCCCTTGATTTTACCGACAACACCGCCCTGACCGCTGAACTGAAACGGGAGGGGAAAGGCGAGCATCTCTTGAAACCCCTGGCCGATTTTCTCCTGGAAACCGAGGAGAAGGGCTTGGCCGCCGTTGTGGTGTGCCCGGGAGAATCCAGGGCCCAGCGGCTGCTCACCCTCCTTGCCCCCTACGGCATTGAACCGGAACAGCTGATTTCGTTTTCCGACCTTGAAAAGAAGAAAAGCGGCCTTTTCTATGTCAAAGATTCCCTCTCCTCGGGGTTTTATGCCCCTGACCACGGTTTTGCCCTGGTAACTGACCAGGAGATCTTTGGCGTGAAACGGCAGGTCAGGAAAAGGAGTGCGAAACGGGCCGCCTCCAGGTTCATTACGCCGGAGGAGCTGAAAAAGGGGGATGTGGTGGTCCACCTGGAACACGGTCTCGGCCGGTACGAAGGGCTCTCCACCATTACCGTGGAGGGGATCTCCGGGGATTTTATCCTGATCTCCTACCGGGATGATGACAGGCTCTACCTGCCCGTTGACCGCATGGACATGATCGAAAAATACCTCGGGGTGGACGGGTATGAACCGATTCTGGACAAGATCGGCGGCAAGACCTGGGGGAAATCCAGGGCCAAGGCCAAAAAAGAGGTGGAAAAGATGGCTGGGGACCTGCTCAACCTCTACGCGGAACGCCGGGTGAAAAACGGCTTTGCCTTCAGCGGGCCGGATGACCTTTACAACGCCTTTGAGCAGACCTTTCCCCATGAAGAGACTGCTGACCAGTCAAAGGCCATTGATGATGTGCTGCAGGACATGGAGGCCAAAACTCCCATGGACAGGCTGGTGTGCGGGGATGTTGGATACGGCAAGACCGAAGTTGCCGTCAGGGCGGCGTTCAAGGCGGCCAGGGACGACAGGCAGGTGGCTGTTGTGGTGCCCACAACCATCCTGGCCGAACAGCACCTTGCCACCTTCCGGGAGCGGTTCAAAGGGGCCCCGGTGAACGTGGAAACCCTCTCCCGGTTCCGGACAAAAAAAGAGCAGCAGGCCATCATCAAAAACCTTGAGTCGGGGAAAACCGACATTGTCATCGGCACCCACCGGCTGCTCCAGAAGGACATCTCTTTCAACTCCCTGGGGTTGCTGATCATTGACGAGGAACAGCGGTTCGGGGTCAAGCACAAGGAGGCCCTGAAATCAAAGCGAAGCACCATAGATGTCCTTGCCCTCACCGCCACCCCCATACCGAGGAGCCTGCACATGTCCCTCACCGGCATGCGGGACATCAGCGTCATCTCAACCCCGCCGAGGGACCGCCAGGCCATTGTCTCGTATATCTCCGAATATGACGACTCCATTGCGGCCGGTGCCGTAAGAAAGGAGCTTGCCCGGGGAGGGCAGGTGTTCTTCATCCACAACAACATTACAACCATTTTCAAGACTGCGGAAAATCTCCAGAAACTGGTGCCCGAGGCGCGCATCGGCGTTGCCCACGGCAGGCTCTCCGAGGCAAAGCTTGAAAAGATCATGTTCCAGTTCATCAACCGGGACATAGATGTTCTGGTCTGTACCACCATTGTGGAGTCGGGCCTTGACATCCCCTCGGCCAACACCATGATCATCAACCGGGCCGACCGGTTCGGTCTTTCCCAGATCTACCAGCTCAGGGGCAGGATCGGCCGGGGGGAGGACCAGGCCTACGCCTACCTCTTTGTCCCCGATGAAAACCAGCTGTCAAGGGACGCCAAAAAGCGGCTGGCGGCACTGATGGAGCACCGGGATCTCGGTTCCGGGTTCCAGATCGCCATGAAAGACCTCCAGATCCGAGGGTCCGGGTCGGCTCTGGGGGGCGCCCAGTCGGGGCATATAGCGGCAGTGGGGTATGACATGTTTTTAAAGCTTCTGGACGAGGCGGTTTCCGATCTAAAGGGAAACCCCGTTGTTCAAAGCCTGGAGCCCGAGATCAATGTGGCCATGTCCGTCACCATCTCCGACGAGTATGTCCAGTCCATCGAGCAGCGGCTCACCATCTACCGGCGGCTGGCCCGCATGACCGAGCTGTCTGAGATAGCGGCCATGCAGAAGGAGCTGGTGGACCGGTTCGGCAAACTGCCCAATGAAGCCGGCAACATGCTTTTCAAGATCATGCTTCGGGTGTTGGCGGTCAAGGCCGGGGTGAAACGGCTGGACCTTTCCAACAACACCATTGCCATGGTGTTTTCACCCCTGCACCAGAAACAAGAGTTCATTGATGTTGAGGATCTGCCCGTTTCCTTTGTCAGCCATGAATTCACAGCGGAAAACGCTTTGAAGATCGTTCTCGGCACCAAGCGGAAAAATATTTCAAAAGCCCTGGTGGAGGCCAAAAAAATCTTGAAACATATTGCCCTGCATGTTAACAGTTAAAGGCTGCACCGGTGTTTAATCAGAATAAAACCACCCATATCTCTTTGTCTTGTCGGGATTGGTCATAACATCGGCCACCCCATGATCCAACCCCAGGGTGGCCGATGTTATGACCGAGCCCTGATCAAAGCATCAGCTGTCAGCTAAACTTAAAACTTAAAACTTAAAACTTAAAACTTAAAACTTAAAACTTAAAACTTATGTTTCTTTGAACCATCGGGGGCTCTATTGTCGCTGTTTCATATAAAATGCCTTTTTGCCGCTGCTCTGATTCTTTCCGGTTTGTGGCTCTCTGCCTGCAGTCAAACCTCAGATACGGTTGAGAAAGAGGATTGGCTTCTTCAATGCGGCAGCACCACCATCTCTCTGGATGAATTCCGGGCAGAGCTGGAGCTGAAAAAAGCAGCCTATCCCTATTCGATTCACAACGAACCGGAGGAGTTTCGCAGCCTGGTGCTGGATCTCGTTGCACAGCTCTCCGAGGAGCTGGTGCTCCGGGCTGCCGCAGCAGACAGGGATTGCCGGGTATCTGCCCGGGAGGTCGAAAAAGCTGCGGCGGCATTCCATGAAGAGTATCCGGAAAACTCCTTTGAAGCCATGCTCGTTGAAAATGCCGTCTCCTACGGCTTCTGGAAAAAACGCTTTGCCATACAGCTCACCATTGACAGGCTGGTTGAAAAGGAGCTAAAGCAGAAGATTGAGATCACATCCGATGAGATCTCCCAATACTATGATCAACAAAAAAGCCGTGACGGACAGCAGACAGAAATGGATGAAGAGGAGCTCGTTGCCCAGCTTCGCAGGGAAAAGGCTGAAAAAGCCTGGTCCGGCTGGGTAGAGTCCCTTGCCGGGCAGTATCCGGTTGTTGTCAGCCGCAAACGACTTGAACGTTTTTTAAAGAACGCAACTTTCTAAGGAATAAAAATAACAATGGAAAAACAGAGTTTAAAAACAGCAGTGATCACCCTTGCGGCCCTTTTTTCTTTTTTGGGCACTTCCCAGGGGGATATTGAAGAGAGAATTGTTGCCGTCGTGAACAATGAGGTGATCACCCTCACCGAATTGAACAGGGCGCTGCGGCCCTACATGGACAAGATAGAGACTGCCGGGTATGCCGATGCAAAAAAAGAGAAGATGATTTACAAGCTCAAGCAGGATATGCTTTCCAGGATGATCGACCGGAAACTTACCGACCAGGAGGTCGAACGGCTTGGAATTACCGTTTCTGACAAAGAAGTGGATGCTGCCATTGAACGGCTCAAGCAGTCCCAGTTCATGACCCAGGAGGACCTTGAAAAGGCCTTGAAGCAGGACGGGATGAGCTTCAGGGAATACCGCAAAAAAATTCACCGGGAGATATTGCGGCCCAAGCTGATCAACTACAGTGTCAAATCCAAGGTGGTGGTCACCGACAGCGATGTGGAAGCCTACTACAGGGAAAACCGGCAGGACTATACCGGAGTCAAGAGGTATCATCTGTACAATATCCTCATCCCTGTTGAATCTCCCGGCATGGACGATTCCAGGGCCGAGCCGTTGAAAACGGCAACAAGGATCAAAGAGCTGCTTGACCAGGGAAAAAGCTTTCAAGAGCTTGCCAGACGATATTCCGCTGCTCCCAATGCTTCTGACGGGGGGGAGCTGGGGGTTATGGATGCGGAAACCCTTTCGGCAAAGCTTGAAAAGGTCGTGTCAAAACTTGCAGAGGGAGATCACTCCCGCCCGGTCCTCACCGATCAGGGGTACCAGCTCTTTTATGTCAAGGCTGTTCAGCCCGCTGAAGTCAAGGAGCTGGACCAGGTCAGGGATCAGATTTTCAAGAAACTCTATGACGAGATTGTTGAAAAAAAGTTTCAATCCTGGCTGCAGTCCCTGCGGGAAAACTCCCATATTAAAAAAATGCTGTAAATCAGGGGCTTTGGGTAAAACAAGGCAGTGGGAAATGGATAAGTCCTTTACACATTTTCCACGGCCCGGGATCCGAACTTCAGGGTTTGGTCATAACATCGGCCACCCCGGGACTTCAACATGGGCAACTCTTTTAACCGGATTGGGCGAGGAGATAGCGTATGCACAACGAGAGAATTGAAATATTGGTCAAGAGCATTAAACGGCTCTTGAGGAGGGGCGCCACAAAGCAGCTGGCAAATATCATCAAAAAGACCCATGCCGCCGATCTCTCGCTTCTTTTCCGGGAACTCTCCCCGGACAGCAGGTACGAGCTCTTCCGGCTGATTGATGATCCTGAAAAAAAGGTTGTTCTTTTTTCCGAGCTGGAAGAGAGCATCTTTCTTGAGTTTGCCCGGGAGCTCGATCTCAAGGACCTGGTCGAGGTGTTTGAGGAGATGCCCGCCGATGATGCCGCCGAGCTTCTTGGCCGGCTGGAGGAGGATCAGGCCGATGCCATCCTGGAGAAGATGAAAAAAGAAGACTCCATGGAAGTCGAGCATCTGATGAGTTACGGCGAGGATACTGCCGGAAGCATCATGGTGCCCGATTTTATTGCCCTGAAGGAGGATACAGGGGCCCGGGAGGTGATCGAGGCCCTGCAGAACGAGTACCTCGATGTGGAGATGCCCTTTTACATCTATGTGGTGGACGAGTATGGAAAGCTCGTCGGTGTCAGCTCCCTTCGTCAGCTGGTGGTGGTCCCTCCCGAAAAAAAATTAAAAGAGTTCATGGCAAAGGACATTGTCTCCGTGAACACCTACACCGACCGGGAGGATGTGGCCCGGGTGGTTTCAAAGTACGACTACCTTGCCGTTCCCGTTGTGGATGACGACAACCGGCTGGTGGGGATTGTCACCGTGGACGACGTCATCGATGTGTTGAGCGATGCCGCCACAGAAGATATGTTGAAGATGGCCGGTGTTGGCCAGGATTACGTCGAGACCGAGACGGTGCTCAGGGGCACCAGAATTCGTCTTCCCTGGCTCTTTGCCAGTTTTCTCGGCGGCGTGGCGGCCTTTTTCATCATCGGCGGGTTCGAGGCGAGCCTTGAAAAATTTGCCTACCTTGCCGCCTTTATTCCCGTTATCATGGGCATGGGGGGAAACATCGGCACCCAGTCCTCGACCATTGTGGTGCGCGGTATTGCCACGGGCAAGATCAACACCAGGGATCTCGGGTCGGTGGTGGCCAAGGAGCTGGCCATCGGGATCATCCTCGGCGTTGTGTACGGGCTGTTCATCGGAATCGTGGCCAAGGTCAGGTTCCACGCCGAACCCCTCTCCCTGGAGTTGGCCTTTGCCGTCTGCCTGGCCGTGATCTCCTCCATGTCCGTGGCGGCCCTGGTGGGTTCCCTGGTTCCCATGCTCTTTGAAAAGGCCAACATTGACCCGGCAGTGGCCACCGGTCCATTTGTTACCACCTCTGTGGACATTGTCAGTGTCTACTGCTATTTCTACATTGCCACACTGCTGCTGGGACTGTGACCATGCCGGGTTTTTCCACCGACGGCATCCTGCTCAGGCGCATCGAGTACGGTGACCATGACCTGATCATCACCTATTTTACCCGCTCCATGGGCAGGATCTCCGTTGTCGCCAAGAATGCCAAAAAGAGTGTCAAGCGCTTTGCCGGGGCCCTGGACCCCTTTTCCATGATGAACATCCACTGTACCCTGCCCAGGAGAAAAAACCGGCTGCCGATCCTTGCCAGTGTGGACCTTGAAAATCCCTTTGCCAGAATCCGCATGGATACGGCAAAAACAGGGTACGCCAGCTACTGGGCCGAGCTGATCAACGCGTGGATGGAGCAGGGAAAAGAGCAGGCCGCTGTGTATGACCTCCTCTGTTATGTTTTGGATGCCCTGAATACCGGTATGGTTGAAAAAGAGGTGCTCAGCCTTCTGTTCCAGATCCGGTTCATGGCCATTTCAGGGTTTTCCCCCAATCTTGCCAGCTGCAGCAGCTGTGCCGCGCCCATCGACAGCATCCCACAGCAGCAGGTTTTGTTTGACCTACAGGAGGGGGGGCTTGTGTGTGACAGGTGTGCCGCAAGGGGCGGCATCTGCGGCAATGCCAGGCAGGATATCACTGTTTCCAAGGGAACCTTGAAACAGTTGGCCTGGATCAACAGCAAAGAGATCAGAAAAGCAGGTACCATAACCTTTCCCGCCTTTGCCGTTAAAGAGGGGGAACGGCTTCTCGAATCCTTCGTTCCCTGCCACATCGGGCGGGAGATGAAAAGCCTTGTTTTTTTAAAACGGATCAGGAGATGAAACCAGTGAATTATCGAAAAATTCTTGAAAAACGGGATATTGCCGTATCCGTGCCGTGCCGCATCGACCTGGGGGGAACCCTTGACATCACCACCTTTTACATTGCCCTGGCCCGTTTGAAGCCGTGCACATTCAATATTGCCGTGGATATGCGGACCAGGGTGACCCTCTCCCCCTGGAACGCCGGGCGGGTAAAGGTCAGCTCCCGGGGGTTTGATTCCGCCGAGTTCCCCTCCTTTTGCGCCCCCTACGACCACCCCATGGGGCTGATGTTTGCCGTTGCCGATTTCTTTGCCGCCGACGGGGTTCATATCCGGATCGAGTCGTCATCCCCCCCCAAGAGCGCCCTGGGCGGTTCGTCAGCAGCAGCGGTGGCCATTGTCTCAGCCTTTTTAAAATGCCGTGACGGCAGGGTGGATCCCCAGGCCGCAGCGGTGACGGCCCACCACATCGAGGCCGGGGTGGCAGGGGTTCCCTGTGGCTTCCAGGACCAGCTGGCAGCGGCCTTCGGCGGCGTCAATGTCTGGCACTGGCAGTTGAATCCCGGCGGTCCGGGGTTTGTCCGAAAAAAAATATTTACACACAGAGAGGAGATGGATGAGCTGGATCGCCACATGCTTGTGGCCTATTGCGGTGTGCCCCATGTGTCAAAGGATGTGAATAAAAAATGGGTAAATGGATTTATTTCAGGGGAAAATCGTGATAAGTGGGAGGAGATTTCGGTCATCACCGGAAGATTTTCCGAGGCTGTCCAGGCAAGAAACTTTTTCAAGGCAGGCGTTTTGATGAACCAGGAGACCGAGCTGCGGCTGGCCATGACACCGGATGTCCTGGACGCCACGGGCAGGCTCCTTTATGGCATGGCAGTGGACGAGCAATGCGGGGCCCGGTTTACAGGCGCCGGGGGCGGCGGGTGTGTCTGGGCCATTGGAGAGACAGGCAGTATAGACCGTTTAAAAAAGGGCTGGAAGGATCACCTTGCCGGGGAAGAGGGCGCCGAACTGCTCAACACCCGGGCGGACACCAGGGGAATACTGTTCCTGGACCCTCCGGCTGACAAAGAATAAGAAACGCCTGACCCCTCACAGGTACTTAAGGCCATAATTAGAATTGCTGCGTTGAGGTATGACACTTTTGTAAAAAGAGAGAAAAAAAAATGAACTTCCAAGATGTTATTTTAAATTTGCAGAACTTTTGGGCAGAAAAGGGGTGTGTGCTCACCCAGTCCTACGACATGGAGGTGGGGGCCGGCACCTTTCATCCGGCAACCCTTCTTCGGGTCCTCGGGCCTGAGCCGTGGAACACCGCCTATGTTCAGCCCTCCCGCCGTCCCACCGACGGCAGGTACGGTGAAAACCCCAATCGTCTCCAGCACTACTATCAGTACCAGGTGATACTGAAGCCCTCACCGGCGGATGTTCAGCAGCAGTACCTCGACAGCCTCAAGGCCCTGGGCGTCGATCCCCTGGAGCATGATATCCGCTTTGTCGAGGACGACTGGGAATCTCCCACCCTGGGGGCTTCGGGCCTGGGCTGGGAGGTGTGGCTGGACGGCATGGAGGTGACCCAGTTCACCTATTTTCAGATGGCCGGGAGCCTGGAACTGAAACCGGTTTCCGTGGAGCTCACCTATGGGCTGGAGCGCATCTGCATGTACCTCCAGGGGGTGGACAATGTTTACGACCTCAAGTGGAACGATACCAGGACCTACGGGGACATCTACCACCAGCAGGAGGTGGAGCAGTCCCGGTACAACTACGAAACGGCTGACACAACGATGCTCTTCGATCTCTTTGGCAAGTATGAAAAAGAGGCTTTGACCATTGTGGAGAAAGGGCTGGTGCTGCCGGCATATGAGTTCTGCCTGAAATGTTCCCACACCTTCAACCTCCTGGATGCCAGGGGGGCCATCAGCGTCACCGAGCGCACCGGGTATATCGGGCGGATCCGAAACATTGCAAGGGCCTGCTCCAGTGCCTATGTCGCCAAAAGAGAAGAGATGGGACACCCCTTTATGGGCAACCCCCGGGCCGGGTGTGACCCCCGGGCTGTGAAATCAAAGCAGGTGAAATCATGAGTGATCTTTTAATAGAAATCGGCGCAGAAGAGATTCCCGCCGGGTATATTGAACCGGCCCTCAAGGCGTTTAAAGCCGATCTCGAAACCGTCCTTGCCAAAGAGCGCATCGAGCATGGAGCTGTCAAGTGCATGGGAACCCCCCGACGTCTGGCCCTTGTTGTGGCGGGTGTATCTCAACGGCAGAAAGCCGAAACATCCACCATCACCGGTCCTCCCGAGAGGATCGGGTTTGACGAAAACGGCGCCCCCACCATTGCCGCGGAAAAATTTGCCCAGAAGGCAGGGGTGGCACTGGAGGAGATCACCATTGCCGACAGTGACCGGGGACGGTATTTGAGTGTTGTTGTCGAGCAACCCTGCCTTCATTCGGCTGAAATCCTTGAAACCCTTTTGCCCGGCATTATCCTCGGGCTGCCTTTTCCCAAGCGCATGCGGTGGGGAAACCTTGCCATCAGTTTTGCCCGCCCCATCATTTCGGTAACCGGGCTTCTCGGAGATAGGCCCCTGAATTTCACCGTCGGTGACATCGTATCGGCACCGTGGGTGTTCGGCCACCAGTTCATGGCGCCGGGAAAAAAACAGCTGACCACGGCGTCGGAGTATGAGGCCGTTCTGGAATCGGCCCATGTCATTGCTGACATTGACAGACGAAAAACCCTTTTGAGACAAGCCATCGAAAAAAAGGCCCAAGAGTGCGGCGGCACAATCCTCGAGGATGAAGAGCTGGTGGACATTGTCACCAACCTTGTGGAGTATCCCTTTCCCGTGGTGGGCACCTTTGATGATCTCTTCCTCGATCTTCCCGACGAGGTGCTGATTACCGCCATGCGGGAACACCAGAAGTACTTTGCCCTGGCCGATGAAAACGGCAGGCTGAAACCCCGGTTCATTGCCGTGAACAACACCCGGGCCAGGGACATGGATCTTGTGGCCAGGGGCCATGGAAAAGTGATCCGGGCCCGGCTGGCCGACGCAAAGTTCTTCTTTGACGTCGACCTGGAGTCCACCATGGACGACTTTGCCGAAAAACTCAAGCGGGTCACCTTCCAGGCTTCGCTGGGATCCATGCACGAAAAGAGAGGTCGGCTGGTGGCCCTGGGGCACTATCTGGCACTTCTTGTGGATTGTGAAGAAAGAAACGAGCTTGAAAACGACGTGGTCCGGGCGGCCCGGATCTGCAAGTCCGACCTTGTCAGCCAGATGGTCATCGAGTTTACAAAGCTACAGGGGATGATGGGCCGGTTCTACGCCGAGAGGGCAGGGGAGAAGGATGCCGTGGCCGTGGCCGTGGAACAGCACTACATGCCGGTGAGTTCCGGCGGGGCACTGCCAGAGGGCAACACCGGCCGGCTCCTTGCCGTGGCAGACAAGATCGACACCATTGCCGGCTGCTTTTCCATCGATCTTCTGCCCACCGGTGCTTCGGACCCCTATGCCCTGCGTCGCCAGGCCATCGGGATACTCCAGATCATGGAGGCCGGCTCCTTCGAGTTTTCCCTGGAAGAGCTGGTGGCCGAAAGCGTTTCCCTTTACCTTGCCGACCAGGAAAAAGCCCGTGCCGTTTCCCAAAAGATCATGGGGTTTATCAAGGAGCGACTGGCCAATATGATGGTGGACCGGGGATACGCAAGGAACGCCGTGAACTCGGCCCTGGCGGTCAGCTTTGACAACATCCCCGACACCCTTTTGCGCATAAAAGCCCTGGATGCCTTCCGCCGGCTTCCCGATTTCGAATCCCTTGCCACGGCGTTCAAGCGGGTGGTCAATATTCTGAAAAAAGAGGAGGGGGGGTCCGTTGGGGAGCCGGATGAGGCCCTGTTTGAAGCCGATGCGGAAAAAGAGCTCTACACTGCCTGCAAAGAGGCCGGCACCAGGGTAGGAAAGTTCACGGCACGCAAGGAGTATGACAGCGCCCTGAAAGAGGTGGCCTCCCTGGGGCCCTGGGTGGACCGGTTCTTTGACGATGTCATGGTGATGGTAGACGACACCGCCCTGAAAAACAATCGAACCGCTTTGCTGTCAAAAATTTCCGCCCTGTTCAGCAACATAGCGGATTTTTCTCAAATATAACGGCCATGGGCAGCGTATTTACAGCAAACCATGAAAGCCATCAGCCGTCCCAGGCTGATAACTGAGTACTGAGTACTGAAGGCTGAAGGCTGATGGCTGATGGCTGAATATAAAGGAGGTATATATGGCAGGTTATGATCCGGAAAAGGACAAAACACTCCAGGAGTGGAAATGCGAGGAGACCGGACTCATGGTATCCATCCACCAGTACAACGAAGGAGAGGCCAAGCTCCAGATAGGGCCGAGGATCCTCAAGAAAAAGGACGGCACCGACCGGGCCCCTTCCAAGGCAGGGCGCCTCTCCATTGAAGATGTCACCTGGCTTTACGATATCATTGATGAGGTAAAAGATGAACTATCCGACCTTGTCGGACCTGAATAGCCCGGCACTGGTCTCTCCCTTCGGGGCAAGGCGGTCCATGGGCGGCATCGGCCCCCTTGCCGCAATGGTCAGCACAGAGCCGGATTTCAGGTACATCACCTCCAATGCCGGCCGGGGAGAGGGAAGGCCGTTTTTTACCAGCACCCTTTTTACCCTGGAAGAGGGTGAAAAGGGGGCTGCCTTTGCCGGCCCCTACACAGGGGCCCCCTACGCTGTCATGCTCCTCGAATCCCTCATCGCCGGCGGGTGTGAAAAGATCTTTGTCCTTGGCTGGTGCGGGGCCATAACAGCGGAGGTGAAAACCGGGGATCTTGTTATTGCAGAATCGGCACTCTGTGACGAGGGGACCTCCCGGCACTATTCCGATGATCCCGAGGCCTTCCCCCTGGCAGCGCCGTCCAGGTCGGCAACCAAAGAGCTGGCCGACGCAGTTGCCCGTGCCGGGCTCTCCCACAAAACGGGGAGGATCTGGACCACCGACGGCATCTACCGGGAGACGGAAAAGAAAATCAACTTTTTCAGGCAGAAAGGGGCCATTCCCGTGGAGATGGAGTGCCCGCCCCTCTTTTCCGCTGCCCGTTACCGCAAACAGAAGATTGCCGCCCTTCTGGTGGTCTCCGATGAGCTCTCCGCCTCCTCCTGGCATCCCGGGTTCAGGGACCCCCGGTTTAAACAGGCCCGGAAAGATGCGGCACGGGTGATAACGGGGCTGTGCAACGGATAGGAACCTTTGTG
>JAWOGI010000383.1:0-2745 GCA_046496975.1 Desulfobacteraceae bacterium
GCACTGTCAAACCATAAAGCACACGATAATGTTAATAACGAAAGCCTGACCCCACCCCAGGGTGGCCGATGTTATGACCAAGCCCTGTCAGTTTATTGGCACACCGGTTGTTGAGGTGGCCCCTCCGTGGCGAGCCGGTGTTGTGACCAAGGCCCGATTGGCCATGCTTTTTTTTGTAAAAGGTTCTCTGAGCTGCAGGGGGGATTGTTCTGGTATGAAACCTGCATTGAATGGAAACAGTATGTGCGGTTTTATTCTGATCAACACCCGTCTTTCTCCGGAAAGGGGAGAGGGGACTGTTAAGGAGGATGATATGGAGGTGAACAACGGCCAGAACGCATTTCTGGCACTGCACAGGTCAAATGGAAAGGTTCAGACCGGGCAACCCTCAGGTGGAAACGCCCTGCACCAGGGAATTTCCAGCGGGAACAAAAACAGAGTTTTTCTTGGCAGGATCTCTGACAAGGTGCCGACGGTTTCGGAGTTGATCTGTCAGACTCCCCTGAAAAATCAGTGCTGGAAGATTGTGTTCAATGATGTCAATGGGGATAAACCCTTCAGGAAAATTCAGCCGGGGACTGAAATATTCATGGATACCCGGACAAACGAGCTTTTCTGGGGAGAAACGGCACAAACCTCTGGTTTGGCGGAAAAGAGCCGGCCCATGGCAGAACCTCCAGTTCTGAACCGCTACCCGGTAAAGGGGGGACCTGCCCTGGACCCCCAGATAGATCCCGCCGGAGAAGCGGGAAAAGGACCCCGTGTCGGCAGCAGTGAAAAAGAAGATGCCGGGCTTGCCAATGCCGTGAGCCGGTTCATTGGCAATGATTACGAAGAGATGGACTGTTACGAGATGGTTGTCAACGGATTAAAGCGCATGGGAGTAAAATACCAGGGCAGGGGCGGTCTGGGCGAACATCTCATCCAAGACGCCCTCAGCAGAGGCCTGGGGTACAACCATTTTCTCAACGGGGAGGGCCTTGTCTCCCGGTCCGGCAACAAGGTGTTTGAAAAATCTTTTTTTTCCGTAAACGATCCCCATGCCGCATCAAGGCAGGTGATGCAGGAGATGGACACCCGGCTTGAACCGGGGCAGATTCTCTCTTTTTCCACCCGTACAAGGGGCCATACCGGGGTTGTTTCAAAAAAAGACGGTGTCTGGACCTTTATCAATTCCGGTACCATGGACAATGACCTGGCCGGCCGCAACGGCCTGAAAGGGGTGGGGGAAGAGGCCCTTAACGAAGAGGTGGCCAACTGGTTCACCCTTGCCAGCCGCCTGGGCCAGGGCCTGAAAATCACCCTGGGAAGCATGGACATGGAAAAACTTGCAAAATTCCGTGGTGAAAATGGAAAAGAAGATGGGCAGGTGTAAGCTTCCCTTCCTGGCAACATATACTCCTTGACACTTTGGCGGAATGGCTATATTTTCCCTGGAAATGAAACCTCATACCATCATAAACAGATACATCTTTTCCCAGCTGATTCCCCCCTTTGCGGTGAGTTTTCTTTTTCTGACCTTTATTTTTCTCATGACCAGGATTCCCGATATCACCAGCATGGTGGTGAACTACAACACAGGGCTTCTCTCCGTGGGGAGCTTGATTTTCTATACCCTGCCGCGGTTTATGGAGTTCACCCTTCCCATGTCCGTGATGATTGCCGTGCTTCTCACCTTCATGCGCATCTCTTCGGACAACGAGATCATTGCCCTGAAAGGGGGGGGCGTTTCCATCTACACCCTTCTGCCCCCTGTTGTTGTTTTCAGCCTGCTTGGCACTTTGCTCACCACATGGATCACCGTCTGGGGGGTTCCCTGGGGAAAGTTCTCATTTGAAAAAAAGGGGTTTGAAATTGCAAAATCTGATCTTAACATTGCCCTGAAGGAGCGGCAGTTCAATACCCGTTTCAAGGACATTATGATCTATGTCGCCTCCATGGACATGAAGACCAAAAAACTCAACGACATCTTTATCGAGGACAGCCGGACAGAATCCTCTGTCAATATTTCCGTGGCTTCCAGCGGGGTGATTGTATCCGATGGGGAAAATATGCGCTACACCCTCCGTCTGTACGACGGCAGGATCAATCAGGTGGATCTGGAAACAAAGGCGGTGAACAGCATCGATTTTAAAACCTACGACATCACCCTTGACCTTGCCTCATCCATGGGAAAGGCGGAAAACATTGACAAGGATACCGATGAGATGAGCCTTGGAGAGCTTGCCCGGTTCATTGACGCCAACAAATCCAGACCCGATGTCGTCGGCCCGGCCAAAATGGAGTTCCATGAAAAGTTCTCCATTCCCTTTGCCTGCCTCTTTCTCGGCTTTCTCGCCTTTCCCCTGGGGCTCCAGTCGGCCTCTTCCCGGCGCTCTTCGGGCTTTGGCCTGGGGATGTTTTTCTTTATTGTCTACTATCTCCTCCTGGCCGGGGGAGAGGCGGCAGGAGAATTCGGCCTGTTTTTGCCTGTTGTCTGCATGTGGATTCCCAATGTTGTCATGGGAGCGGCAGGGCTTTACCTGCTGGTCCGGATTGCCGGGGAGAGACCGGTAGAGCTGCCATGGGTTTTAAAACGGGGGATTCTCTTTCTCAAACAGCACAGTTTCATCACCGGCCAAAGGAACCGCTAACATGTCCCTTGTTCACAGGTACTGGTTAAAGGAGTTTATCAGATACTTTCTCATTGTCCAGGCGTTGGTGATGTGCATATTTATTGCTGTGGATTATCTCTCCAGGATGGAC
>JAWOGI010000213.1:0-7171 GCA_046496975.1 Desulfobacteraceae bacterium
TGCCCATGGAACCGGTGCTCCTTCTGCCCGGTGTACAAGAACAGGGAGTTTACCCTGCGGTCTGTGGACAACATCATACGGGATATTGATCTTCTCTCCCTCTATCTGGATGCCATACAAAAAACCGCCGGTCAACCGGGTGCCAGTGACATGAAAGCGATCAACGCCATGTTTGAGAAGTTTGAGGTTCAGGACAGGACGGCATTTAACGCGGCCCTTCACTGGTACTGGTCCGGTATGGAGTCTATTTTTCTCCAGGATGCCAACAGCCTCATCATGAAGCCGGATGACCTTGTCCGTGTACTGGAGCACGTCAAAAAGTGCTTTCCCATGGTCCGGCGGATCACCTCCTACGCCCGCTCCCACACCATTGTCCGCATCAAGGCCCATGACATGCAGCGCATTGCCCATGCCGGTCTGAACCGGATCCATGTGGGGATGGAATCGGGGTCTGACCGGGTCCTCAAGCGGATCAAAAAAGGGTGCACCAAAGAGGATCACATCAAGGCCGGCTTAAAGGTGAAGGCGGCGGACATGGAGTTGTCCGAGTATGTCATGCCGGGCCTTGGCGGGGTTGAGCTTTCCCGGGAGCACGCCCTGGAAAGTGCCGATGCCCTGAACCGCATCAATCCCGATTTCATCCGGCTGAGAACCCTTGCCATACCGGGAAGGGCTCCCCTGGCAGAAGAGTGGCACAGGGGCGATTTTCAAAAGTGCACGGATCTCATGGTGGCCGAAGAGTTGAAGCTCTTCCTTGAAAGCCTTGACTCTATCACCTCGTACATCAAGAGCGACCACATCCTCAACCTGCTGGAAGAGGTGGAAGGGAAAATGCCCGAAGAAAAGGATAAGATCGTCGGGGTTGTGGATCTTTTTCTCAGTATGTCCGACGAGGACCAGGTCTACTACCAGGTGGGACGCCGCATGGGGCTGTTCCGGAGCACATGGGACATGGCGGACACCTCTCTGCTTGATAAGGTCAAGGAGACCTGCCGGTCGTACAACGTCACCGTTGACAATGTGGATTTTGTCATTGAAGAGCTGATGAAGCGTTTTGTCTGACCACTGGGGGCTTTACATCCATGTTCCCTTTTGTGCCAGAAAGTGTCCGTATTGTGATTTTTTTTCCATTACGGATCTTTCGGTAAAAGAGGATTTTGTCAAGGCCCTTCTGCGGGAGTTGACCCTGAGAAGCGATCCCGATCAGACCATTGACACCGTCTATTTTGGCGGAGGCACCCCTTCGCTGCTTGGACCCGGAAAGATAGAGCAGATTTTACAGCAGATTGATGATTGTTTTCATCTCAAGAACCATTGCGAAATCACCATGGAGGTGAATCCGGGAACCATTTCCCATGATTTTTTTCCGGATATCAAAGGTATTGGCGTCAACCGGCTGAGCATGGGAGTTCAGTCCTTTGATGATGCAAAGCTTGGGTTCCTCGATAGGATTCACCGGTCCGGCGATGCGGAAAACGCCCTTGTGAAAGCCCGGCAGGCTGGATTCGACAACCTTGGTATCGATCTCATGTACGGTCTTCCAGGGGAGACGGAACAGGGCTTGCGAACAGACCTGGATGCAGGGCTGCGCTTCTCTCCGGCCCATCTCTCCTGCTACATGCTCACCTATGAACCGGAAACGGTAATGCAGGCCAGGGTGGACCGTGGAGAGATCCTCCCCCTGGGTGAAAAGCCCGCTGCCGACCTTTTTACGGCGACCTCCCACCACCTTGAAAAAAAAGGGTTCCTCCACTACGAAATATCCAATTTTGCCCGGGGCCGGGACCGCCGGTCAAGGCACAACGGCAAATACTGGACCATGGCCCCCTACCTGGGATTCGGCCCCTCTGCCCACTCCTTTGACAGGGACAGGCGGTTCTGGAATCACAGGGATGTGACCCGGTACACGGCCGATCTTGAAGAGGGAAAGCTTCCGGTCATGGAGGTTGAAACGCTCTCCCAAAAGCAGAAGATGGCCGAAATTGTGATGCTGGGGCTGAGAACCTCCCGGGGGGTGGATGCAAAACTTTTTGAAGCTGTGTCAGGCCAGAATTTTTTTCATCGGTTCACCCCTATGTTAAAAGATCTTGTCCATAGGGGGCAAGGATCCATAAGAGACCATCGGTTTGTCCTGACATTGAAGGGCATGCTCTATCTGGACAGTATCGTTGCCCGTTTTGCCGGGGAAATTCTGTGACCCCCGTGAAGGGCTTGGTCATAACATCGGCCACTCGTCAGATTTGGCGGGCCAACGGGGTCAGGCTTTTGTTATTGACGTTATCGGACAGAAAAGCACTGCTAACCATAAAGTACACGATAATGTTAATAACGAAAAGGTGACCCCACCCCACTAACTTTTCTTTCTCAGCTGCCTTGTGTCCCCCACCCGGATGGTCAGGTTGATGGAATCAAAATACTCGATCAGGGGAATGACAAATTTTCTCGAGATACCGGTCATTTCCTTGAACTGGGGGGTTGTGATCTCGCCATTCTCCTTTAGAAAATCCACAAGCCGGCTTTCAAGGCTCTCCATGGCCCGGGCATCGAAATAGAGGTCATCCTTGGTTTTGACAATGGTTTTGTCATCGATGAGCATGTGAAGGACCTCCATGGCATTTTTCCGGTCCACCCCCAGATCAGAGCATATTGCCCTGAAAAACGGCGGAGTGAGGCCGCACTTTTGGTAAACGGTGCCGAGCTTCTCCTTGAGCTCCTGCTGGTCCACCTGGAGGGCCACTTCATGGTGGGCCCGCCTGACCAGGTTCTGTTCTTCGACAATGCTCTTCTCCCTGGCAAGCTTTGTGATCACAAGGGAAAAGAGCCTTGCGTCGCTCTCCTTCAAGACCCTGAATTTTGATTTCAGCTCCTGCCTCGGCATGCCCTCTTTTAACGGGTTGGTGCCGTGGTAGTTGTCCAGCCGTGAAATGATCCGGCCGGCCAGGTCGTCAAAAACATCCTTATGGACATAGATCCGTTTCTCCTTGTCCGTCAGGATGATCTTCCTTGCCGCCAGCATTTTCTGCAGTGCCGCATCCAGCTTTTTGTCAGGAATGTTTGTCATGACCCGCAGGTCGGAAAAGGATACTCCGGAATAGGCCCCCTGACCCACAAAATAGGAGATCATCTCTTCAGGGCCGGCACTGGTCAGCTGGTTCAGCCCGTTGATGATCTGCCGGTTAAAGAGTTTGTGCTTTTTGGGAACCGGGTTGAGGATCTCTCCTCCGCCCAGGGTGGTTATGGGGGAGTAGGCCCGGGCGACAAACCGGTCTTCTTTGATACACGAGACAGGGCTCTCCAGGCGTATCTGGACACAGGCCTTTTCCCCGGGGAGCAGCTCCTCTCTGTCCAGGAGAACCAGGTTGCCGATGACCTCGCTGGTGCCGGTGTGGAACCTGATCCGGGTTCTCGGTTTAAGCGGTTTGGCATTTTTGGACAGGTAGAGGAACTCAGCGTCCACCATGTGGCTGGGCCGCAACGCATCGGGGGTGGAGAGCACATCCCCCCGGTTGACAACCTCCCTGTCGAGCCCCTGGAAATTGACAGCGGTCCGGGTGCCGGCCTCCACCTGTTCAGCTGCCTGGTTGTGCACCTGGATGCCCCTTATTTTGGAGGTGATCCCCGTTGGGAAGATCATGATGGTCTCTCCGACATGGGCCCTGCCCGAGGCAAGGGTGCCGGTGATAACCGTGCCAAACCCTTTCATGGAAAAGACCCGGTCCACGGGGAGCCGGAATATCGGAGAAAAGGGGCGGTCGGGGATTTTTTTGCAGAGCTCGTCGAGCTGCTGCTTAAAGAGGTCAATGCCCTCTCCGGTTGATGAAGAGACCGGAACAACGGGGGCGCCCTCGAGAAATGTGTCCTGGGTGAACTCCCGGATATCCTCAACGGCAAGCTCCAGAAGCTCCTCGTCCACAAGGTCGATCTTGGTCAGGGCGACGAAGCCGTGTTCAATGCCCATGAGGGTACAGATCTCCATGTGTTCCCGGGTCTGGGGCATGACCCCTTCGTCCGCGGCAATGGTCATGGCAACAAGGTCAATGCCGCTGGCACCGGCAACCATGTTTTTGATGAATTTTTCATGGCCCGGAACATCCACAATGCCAACCCTTTCCCCGCCGGGAAGGACGATGGAGGCAAACCCCAGCTCAATGGTGATGCCCCGCTTTTTCTCTTCCTTGAGCCTGTCCGTTTCAATGCCGGTCAGCGCCCGGATAAGGCTGGTCTTGCCGTGATCGATATGTCCTGCCGTTCCTAAGATTATCTGGTTCAAGGTTACCAAGGCCCCCTTAGCTTTTTTTGTTGCCCTTTCTCAGCAATTCCATGATATATGCCGCACCGACCAGGAGCATGCCCATGCCGCCCCCGGCGAGCATGTGCCATTCCGGCCTGAAAATCCGTGTCAAAACGACACCCAGCACAAGCCCCAGTATTATTCTGACCACCAGTATCAATAAATTGTTCATTTTTTTATCCTTTTTATCATTTTCAGCAGATCCCGATAATAATCAAACTTTGGAACTTGGTCAATATAATTTACAAATTTCATCCCAAGAGGTCATCCCAAGAGGTCAGCGATCTTTGACGCAAGAGACACACACGCAACCACACCGAACAAAGAGCCGCACCGTGTTTGATAATTCGGTTTTTTTAAAAAAAAGCTTGCTAAAAGAGGAAACCTCTGGTATAACGGAGGGGTTTTCATGTGGTGGGTGTAGCTCAGTTGGTAGAGCGCTAGGTTGTGGTCCTGGATGCCGAGGGTTCAAGTCCCTTCACTCACCCCATCTTTTCTTTATACAATCCTACGGTTTTATAAGGTCAAGCGCCCGTAGCTCAGCTGGATAGAGCGTCGGACTTCGAATCCGCAGGTCGCAGGTTCGAATCCTGCCGGGCGTACCATGGTCTGCATGGAAGCCCCGGGGAAAATTACCGGGGGATTTGTTTTTTCGGTCAACCGCCGTTTTTTTTGCCCTTGCCGTTTACAGCGGCAGGGAAAAGAGAGAAAGGGGGATGTCCACAAAAAGGTAGTATGCTGTAGGGAGATTATTATTCCCCTTGTCTATTACCAAATATCACGGGGCAGGTCTCATGTTGAGATCTGTCTGTTTCGCACTAAGGGGAAGGAATAATTTGTCAGATAAGTATTATAGCGTGACAATTGCCTCAAGGTTTGGAACATTTAAACTTTTATTTACAGGAGATTGTCACAATGGCTAACGGTACAGTAAAATGGTTCAACGATTCAAAGGGTTATGGTTTTATCGAGCAGGAGAACGGAGAGGATCTTTTCGTTCACCACACAAGCATCAATGCAAACGGTTTCAAATCACTGAACGAAGGTGATCAGGTTACATTTGATGTTGAGCAGGGCCAGAAAGGTCCGGCTGCAGGTAACGTAACCGCAGTTTAGCGATAGAGTATAAACTCCGCCGCCTTTCCCCGTTTTTTCGGTGAAAGGCATGCAGGATCCTATATTTTGCAAAAAAGCCCCTCTGGTTTATTCCAGCGGGGCTTTTTTGTTTTATTCTCACACCGTCCTTTACCGTTCAAAAAAACCAGGAGAGGGAGAGGGCTCCATAGGTGTGGGGATCTGACTGCCCGTCAAATTTCTCTGTTTCCAGTACCTGGGTCAGGGTGACCATGAGGCGGTGCCAGCTGAACGCTATCCCTGCGCTAAAATCGGCATTGAGGGGCTTTTTGTCAACACTGTGACTGCGGGTAAATGTGTTGCCGTCCAGGAAAATATCCCGTATGACCCAGCGGGCGTTCCCGGCAGCAAGGAGATAGAACCCCGGATTCTCAGCCACGTTCATGCGGGTGCTGCCGGCGGGCCGGATAAGGGAGACTCCGAAGGATTTTGGGATGTTCCAGCCAAACCTCAATTCCATACCGCCATTGATATAGGTGGAGACATTGCCCAGGGTGAACCCGGTATGGCAGATGGTGTCCCATCCCAGCCCCTGTTTCACTGGATGGCAGAGCCATTTTCGCTCCCAGGCGATTATCACTCCGGGTTCATTGGAAAGCTGGTGCTCCCAGCCGTTGGGGGTTTGAAGATTGCGGAGCCTGTGAATGAATTTCTGGCTGTTTTCGGCAAGGGAAGCCGGACCCACCATGCCCAGCTGCAGTTCCACCGTATCCATGATCGATTGCCGGGGGGTGATGTCACTCTTGTGGTGATAGGAGGTGGCAAGATAGGTCCATCCGGCATAGGGTCTGTCCGTTTCATCCAGGTCATGGGCAGCGGTGTCAGCCGGCGTAAACATGTTTTGCCCGGCGGCAAACTCCACCTTGTGGGAGGTTTCGGGCGGAGTCTCTTTTATGAAGGGAATCTTGTGAATCCAGTTCAGCACCTTTTCCGGGACATTGCCGCTGGTTTTGGCATTGGGGGAGAGATCCGGAGAGATCACCGCATACTTGATTCCGTTGGTGTAATTGCTGTCGGTTCCAGTGAAGAGGTCGTTTTCAAAATAGAAGCTGTGGGTCCAGGGGTTGGCCTTTTCCCCCCGGGAGATGTCCGGAAAAATGGTGATGAAAAAAATAAGGAAAAGTGCTGAAAGCTCTTTTGGCCCAAGGCGTATCCCCGGAAAACGCGACGATCTCTTTGCCTGCAGGACTCTTTTTTCGTTAAGATGATTCATTTATGTTTACCCTGCTCCTTGTTTTTTTCAGTCTGCCGTGTTTTGTCTTGTGCTCCAGACGTTTTTTTCCAGCGCTCCTGGAGGGGCGTGTGGGTTTTCGTTTTTTCCGGCAAACCATTGCCGTCTGGATGAGTTCCTTCAGCCGCTTTAAGGCGTTTTCCCTGTTTTTTTCCCGGCTGCGGAACTGCTGTGCCTTGATGACAATCACCCCGTCCTTTGAGATCCTCTGGTCATTATAAGCCAATAGTCTGTTTTTGTAATCATCGGGCAGGCTTGAATTTTTGATATCAAATCTCAGGTGGATTGCCGTTGAAACTTTGTTTACATTCTGACCGCCGGCGCCCTGTGCCCGGATGGCATCACACTGGATTTCACTGTCCGGGATGGTTACCCGGCTGGAAACGGTTAACATTTCTTTCCTCTCAGGTTTGCATTTATAGTACTGTCGGAGGGACTTTTTATATAACGGCCATGCCCTGCGGGCACAACAAAGCATGAAAGTCCGATGCAGAGGCAGCCGATTCGGGGTTTTG
>JAWOGI010000229.1:0-2766 GCA_046496975.1 Desulfobacteraceae bacterium
CTTTTTTAGGAGCCAAAGGAGGCGTATCGATGACGGCAGCCATAAAAAGACTGCTCCCTTTTATTCTGGTCCTCGGCCTGTGCGGATGTGCCGCCGGTCCGGATATCGTCACCAGTGAAAAAGCGAACAGTACAAACTATTCCAATGAGGAAACCAGGAAAATTTTTCTTGACCATCCGGCCATGATCTCCGGCGACTATTTCCGGCAAAGAATGACCAATCATCCCAAAGATCAGAAAGAGACGGAAACCCCCGGCAGCACACTCCCCCCCGGCAGGAAAGACCTGGAAAAAAAGACAACCCAATCAGAAAAACAGCTGGCCGCCATGAAAAACAGCAGCGAGCAGCCTATCTCACCCAAGAAAAAAGTGCCGGCAAACACTAACACCCCGAAGGTTAAAATCGGTTTCCTTGTTGATCCGACCACAATCCTGCCCGACAAGATCCAGACCCTCTCATCTGCCGCTTCCGGGCTGGAATCCACAATGCCTGTGGTGCTTGTGGACAATGATGAAATCCATGAGGCACTTGCCAAAAACCGGGACCTTGAAACAAAAAACCTGTACAGAACATCTGGGATTTTAACGGTGTATCCCGGTATCCGGATGCTGGTGCTGGTGGAAACCTTCGACCTTCCCGACAATTATCCGGGCATGGCAAGGGCGAAAATCTCCATTGTGGATTCGGGTCTGTTCTACCGATACCAGCCCTTTACCATTACCAGTAAACTAAACAACGCCAATGAAATCCGGAAATTCACCGAAAACCTGGTCTATTCGGTCTTTACCAGGGCCGTTGAATCCAGCCAAATCTCGCCATGGTTCTGCCGGACCTTCTCCAGGGACGAAAATCTCTTCTACATCAATGCAGGCAAAAAAACAGGATTAAACAAGGGAGATAACCTCAAAATCATAAGCAACGGCAAAGTGGTCAAATCGAAAAAGGGAATTCTGGCGGGATGGCTGCCTGGCCGGCAAAAGGGGATTCTAAGGGTCGAGCAGTTCTTTGGCAAGGATTTCGCCGCATGTTCCCTGGTCAATGGAGAGGCGCCGTCCACCGAGGATTTTTTGATCAAATAGAGTCCCCAAAAAACAAAGAGGCAACCCATGGTGCCATCCTTCCTGGAGTGGCAGTATGACACAAAAAGATGGCTTGACCATAACATCTGCCACCCTGAAGTGGGGTCAGGCTTTAAGAATAAAACCGGCCGTGGGACGTAAGGGTCAAAAAAAACGGATTTGGTCAAAGTTATGGTCAAGACCAAAAAAAATATTGATCTATTCAGGAGAAATCGATATAAATCTTTGGAAATGAGATCCGTGATCTCATTACATTATTTTCCGGTCACCCAACTTATCAATAAGGAGCCTTTTTTGAAACAATATCGATATTTCTTCGTACCCGTCCTCAGCTGGATCATTGTCACAGCAGTAATTTTAAGTTCAATACCGGTTCAAGCGGCAAAGAGTGTGAAAGTTGCCGTTCTTCCCTTTACCATCCATTCTGAAAAAAAACTGGACTTTCTCCAGGAAGGAATAATGGACATGCTGGCCTCCCGCCTGGCATGGCAGGACAGGGTGGAAGTTCTGGAAAAAAACCTGGTAAAAGAAGTTTTCAACGGGATATCAGGGTTCACCGGAGAGAGCCGGGCCCTCATGGCAGGGGCAAAACTCCAGGCAGACTATGTGCTTTTCGGCAGCGTAACCCTCCTTGGCCAGAACGCAAGCATCGATGCCAAACTCGTGGATGTGTCAGGGAAAAACGATCCCGTGCCCTTTGCCAAACAGGCCCAGGGCCTTGGTCAGGTCATTCCCGAGATCAACCGCTTTGCAACCGCCATCAATGAATCTGTTTTTAACAGAGAGGTGGCCGTGGGGCCGATCAGGCAGGCGCAGAAAAAAGATGCCGGAAAAACCAAAGAAAAAACCGCTCCCGCGTTCATTGCAGGCAACCAGGAGAAATCCTCCTGGTCACAGGGTCAGGCGGATGCTCCCAATAAAGATTTCATCACTGTCCAGAAAAACACCAGACAGCAGGACTTCTTCCGAAGCCAGCCCTTGAACTTCAGAATAACAGGAGTTGCCGCAGGGGATATCGACAACGACGGCCAAATCGAAACGGTTTTGCTCAGTGACCATGCCGTCCACATCTACCGGGCGACGGACGGCCGATTGGCCAGGGTTGCCACCATGGGGAAAAACCGGATCAACAGCCACATCGCCGTTGATGTGGCCGACATAAACCGAAACGGCACCCCGGAAATTTTCGTAACAAGTCTGGTTCCCGACAATGACAGGCTGAAATCCTTTGTACTGGAATTCAACGGCTCAGAATACCGAGAGATCGCAGAAGACATGAACCGCTACTTCAGGGTGGTCACCCGGAGCATCAACGGCAAAACAGAATCAACCCTTCTCGGCCAGGAGCAGAAAAAGGGAAAGGGCCCCTTTGAGGCACCGATTTACCGGATAGAGACCGGCAGCAGCCGCTACCTGCCCGGCAAACAAGTTGTTGCCGGCGGAAAATGCAATGTTTTGGGGGTTACCCTGGGTGACATCACCGGAAACGGGGCTGACAATATTATCGGGTTTACCGATAAGGACTATATCAGCGTCTTGACGGCCGGCTCGGGCACTGTCTGGAAAGACCACAGCAAGCGCGGGGGAAGTCTATCCTCGGTAAGAATTCCGTCAAAGGACCCCACCAACGAGGATGACGCACAGTATCTTCCGGCAAGGCTGATCCTGGGGGACACAAACGGGGATG
>JAWOGI010000068.1:0-4507 GCA_046496975.1 Desulfobacteraceae bacterium
CGGCGGCCCGGTCTTCTGCTGGATCTTCAAGCGGGGGCATGTCCATTGAGGAAAAGCAGACGAAAATGACACTGTCCGTTGAAAAGATCCGGTTTTCCTATGACACCAATCCGGTGCTGGAGGATGTCAGCCTCGATTTCAAGGAAGGACTATTTTACTCCATCCTCGGCCCCAACGGCTGCGGCAAGACCACCCTCATGGATATTCTCACCGCCCATCTGCCCCCGGATTCCGGCACCCTTCTCCTTGACGGCCGGTCGCCGGAAAGCATGACAAAACAGGCCATTGCCAGAAAAATCGCCCTGGTCTCCCAGAACCACACCATCAACTTCCCCTTTACCGTAAAAGAGGTGGTGATGATGGGAAGACACCCGTATATCCCCAGGTTTTCCCCTCCCTCCGAAGAGGATATTGACCGGGTGGAGGCGGTCATGGAGAAAACAGACATCATCGGGTTGAAGGACAGACCCGTCACGGAGCTTTCCGGGGGAGAACAGCAGCGGTGTGTCTTTGCCCGGGCCCTGTGCCAGAACACCCCGTTTCTTCTGCTGGACGAGGCATTCTCCAACATGGACATCAACCACACCCTGGGGCTGCTGAAAACCATCAGCCGTGAGGTGAGAGAAAAAAAGCGTACCATTGTTTCGGTGTTTCATGATATAAATCTTGCCTCTGTCTGGTCGGACAGGCTGGTATTCATGAAAAACGGCAGGATCGCGGCTGCCGGAAAAACCGATGAGGTGATGACAGAACAGACAATCCATGAACTCTTCGGGGTTCAGGCCAGGATAAGTTACAATGACTATGTTGAGGCAAAACAGGTTTTTTTCAAATGTTAGGTTTTTTCCGGCGTTGGCATATGCATGCCGGTTCCTGAAAGGAAAAACGGTCACCCCCCAGGACCGCAAAGGGAAGATCCCGTCTCTCCTTAAACGCGGCATCCTGGTCTGCGGGGGTCTTGCCCTCTTTTCCGGGATTGCCCTTTGTCAAACCATCACGGACAAAAGCGGCAGGACCATCGCCTTTGACACCCCCTTTGAGAGAATCATCTCCCTTTACGGGGCCCACACGGAGAACCTCTTCTTCCTGGGCCTTGACCGGGAGATCATCGGTGTGTCGAGAAACGAGGTGTACCCGGAAAAGGCAAAAACCAGGCCCTGGTTTTCCTACCACGATGACCCTGAAAAATTCCTCGGCGCCGGGCCGGACCTTGTCCTGGTCCGGCCCATGATTGAACGGGGATATCCCGGGCTGGTGAGCCGGCTGGAAAAATCGGGTATAGTGGTGGTTTCCCTTCAGCCCTCCACCGTGGCCGAGATGTTCCAGTACTGGCGAACCCTGGGAGCCCTGACCGGAAGAGAAAAAGAGGCCCGGACCATGGTACGGGATTTTAAACAGAAAACAGCGCAGTTCCGCCAGGCGGCCAAAGAGATCAAAAACAAAAAAAAGGTCTATTTTGAAGCGATCCATTCCCGGATGAAGACCTTTACACCGGGGGCCATGGCCCTGTTCGCCCTTGAAGCGGCAGGGGGGATCAACATTGCCGACGACGCCGTTGCCTCCAGGGGAACCAATATCGGCAACTACGGCAAGGAGAAGATCCTCTCCCACGCCCATGAAATCGATGTTTTCCTGGCCCAGAAAGGGGTGATGAACCAGACCTCAAGACAGATCATAAAAGAGGAGCCCGGATTCGGCATTATCAAGGCGGTGAAGAACAATGCCATCCATATTATAGACGAAACCATTGTATCGCGGCCCGGATTCCGGCTGCTGAAAGGAGTGGAAACCATCAGGAGTATTCTCTACCCTGACCGTTTCCCGCAATAAAACATGGCGAAAAAACCGAAACTGGCCCAAAAAAATAAAAGGGGTCAGGCTTGCAATCTTCAGCAATTATAATTTCGACGGTTTTCTGGCAAAATGGAGCAAAGTAAATCTTGCATAAAACAAAGACAAAGGAAAACGAGATGGGAACATCAGGTACACTTTTTGGCATCGGAGTCGGCCCGGGAGATCCCGAGCTGCTTACCATCAAGGCGGTACGGCGCATTCAGCAGGCCGACGTCATCTTTACGGCGGCCTCCACAAAAAACAGCTACAGCCTGGCCCTTGAAATAGCAGAACCCCACCTTTCCAGGGGAACGGAACAGATCGCCCTCTCTTTTCCCATGACAAAGGACTGGGAGGCCACCACGGCTGCCTGGAATGAAAACGCCGAAAAAATCGCCCAGGTGCTCAAGCAAGGTAGAAATGCAGCCTTTTTAACCCTGGGAGATCCCGTTACCTACTCGACCTTTGGCTATATCTTAAAAAGCCTTGAAACCATCATGCCCCAGGCGCGCATCGAGACCATCCCGGGCATCACCTCGTTTCACGCGGCAGCTGCCCGTCTCAACAGGGTGCTGGTGGAGGGAGAGGAATCTCTGCTGATCACATCCGGTGCCTATGGCGGGGAGAGTCTGAAAGATCTTCCCCCCAACATCCAGAAACTGGTCATGGTAAAGGCGTATAAAAACACCAAACAGATCAATGCCGCACTCAAGGAGAGCAATTTTTACGAGGATTCGGTGGCCATCTGCCAATGCGGCAGAAAAGGGGAAAAGATCCTGACCGAGCTTGATGAACTGGAAGAGCGGAAACCGGACTACTGGACCTTGATACTGGCAGGCAAATGAAGCAGAAGCAGGGACACCGAAAACGATTCATCATCTCCCTGGGGATTTCCGCTGCCGTGCTTGCTGCCGGCATGGTCACCACCGACACCGTCACGTTTTCCGGTATCACGGCAACCCTTTTTTTCCCTTTGGCCCGGCTCATGGGGTTTATTGCCGTCGGCCTTGCCGCAGGCCAGATCATCGAAGCGGCAGGATGGACAGAGAAGCTGGCCGTGGTGGCCGGACCCCTTTTCAGGATTTCCAACCTGGGCAACCGGTGCAGCGCCGCCTTTACCACGGCGTTTGTCTCCGGAACGGCGGCCAATGCCATGCTGTTTGACTACTATCAGGAGGAGAAGATCTCCAGGATGCAGCTCTTTTTGACCAACTACGTCAACCAGCTGCCGGCCTTTTTCCTCCACCTGCCCACGACCTTTTTCATTGTCATTCCCCTGACAGGGGCAGCAGGGATGCTCTACTTTGCCCTGACCTTTGCAGCCACACTGCTGAGGACCCTCTGTTTTCTCCTCTTCGGCTCTCTTTACCCCGGTTTTAAAACAGCGGCGGAACCGGAACGATCCGAACAGACCTCCCCGGGGAAGTCCCGGAAAAACCGGGGCCTTCTGGAGAGCATCAAGACAAAGCTGCCGGCCCGGATCACGCGTATTGCCGTGTTTGTTCTGCCCATATATACCCTGGTGTTCGTGCTCAACGCCAACGGCGTCTTTGACCTTTTAAACAGGGCCCTGTCAAACTATCTGACCATCAGCTTCATGCCGGTGGAATCCCTCTCGGTGGTGATGCTGAGCTTTGCATCGGAATTCACCTCGGGATTTGCCGCAGCCGGGGCCCTCATGGATGCCGGGGTCTTGACAACAAAACAGACGGTCATTGCTCTGCTTGTGGGCAACATCACCGCCTTTCCCATCAGGGCCCTGCGGCACCAGATCCCGAGATACATGGGGATCTTCACCCCTGGCATGGGACTTCAGCTTCTCTTGTCGGGACAGTTTTTCAGGATCTCAAGCCTGGTCCTTGTGGGTATGGTCTACTACCTGGCAGGGTAGAGCCGGGCCTGACGGGATCAGGTCTATTTTACCGGCGAACCCGTTTTTTTATAAGAAAGTCGTGGTGCGCCGGCAGCCGATCCGGGGCATTGCCTTAGGCTCATGGAGCCAGGGCTCCTCTTCGAGTCACGCAAATCATCCAAGATTTGCTCCGAGGTGAGCGGCAGCTGTGTTGAGCATCCGTGCTCACAGCTGCCGCTCAAAACCGCTACGGGCAAAACCCCGAATCGGCTGCCTCTAATTCGACTTTCTATCTTTGTTGTGCCCGCAGGGCATGGCCGTTATATGAAAGTCGTGTAATTCCGACAGCCGATTCGGGGTATTTCCCTCCGCTCATGGAGCCGAGGCTCCTCTTCGAGTCACGCAGCCCGTCCATGGGCTGCTCCGAGGTGAGCGGCAGCTGTTTAGAGCATCCGTGCTCACAGCTGCCGCTCAAAACCGCTACGGGCAAAACCCCGAACCGGCTGCCTCTAATTCGACTTGGCTTCGCATCTATGACTCAACCTTTGTTGTGCCCGCAGGGCATGGCCGTTTATATGAAAGTCGTGTTGCGCCGGCAGCCGATCCGGGTTTTGCCCTACGCTCATGGAGCCAGGGCTCCTCTTCGAGTCACACAGCCCGTCCATGGGCTGCTCCGAGGTGAGCGGCAGCTGTTTAGAGCATCCATGCTCACAGCTACCGCTCAAAACCGCTACGGGCAAAACCCGGATCGGCTGCCTCTAATTCGACTTGGCTTCGCGTCTACGACCCAACCTTTGTTGTGAGCACGCTGCTCATGGCTGT
>JAWOGI010000315.1:0-9065 GCA_046496975.1 Desulfobacteraceae bacterium
GGCCCTGGGCATTCCCACCAACATGTTCACCGTGATGTTCGCCATCGGCCGCCTGCCCGGATGGATCGCCCAGTGGAAAGAGGACATGGCAGACCCGGAAATGAAAATTTCCCGGCCCCGGCAGGTCTACACCGGCAACACCATCAATGACTATGTTCCCATTGACCAGCGCAAAAGCGAGAACGGCACGGCCTGAAAATCCGCCCGGGTGAACCGGCCCGGGCGCCGTCATTTTTCCTCTTGACAGCCTTCAGCCCAGAGAATAAATATATAATTTTATACACCTGATCAACGAATGTGGTGACTGTGCTGAAAAAAATAGGTATCTCAACCACCGCAGCTGTTTTGTGTTTTCAATTCCTGGTTTTTTGTGCTCCGACATGGGCTGGTTTGACCCGAACCGAGGTCTCGCAACTGTACGTCCTGCTTTTCGGCCGGGCATCGGAAGGCCAGGGAAACGTTCTCCGGCAGTCCTGTGAAACCATGGAGACGGCCGCTGAGGAGATGCTGAATTCTCCGGAAGCCGGAGACTATTTCGGTGCCGACCTCAACACGAACCAGGCGTTTATCGAACATATCTACCTCCATACACTGAACAAAACCATTGCCGATGACTTTGACGGCATCTGCTACTGGGTCGGGCTGCTGGATGCGGGGGTTCCCCGGAGCCGGGCGGTTGCGGCCCTGGCAGGCGCCATCAGGGACTATGCCCCGGACGTTGCCTTTTACGATCCCGGGGATGCCCCAACCGTCGCAGCCCATCACCAGTTCATAAACCGGGTAAGGATGTCCGACTACATCGCACAGGTGCAGTGGGAACCGCTTCCGGATCATCAGACAACCACTCGGTTCGGGCCTTCCGGATTGAATGTCACGGACGATCCCTCATCGTTCAATCAGGCAAAACGACTGTTTGCCGGACCCGATGCCCCATGGCGGTACCTTGTTGAAGCAACGGAACTGCAGACGCTTCAGCCGATTGCGTTCAAAAGCCTTGCCACCCTTATCGGTCAAAACAAATTGAGCCGCCATTTCGAGTATCCGGTCAAAATCGTCCGGCTCGTGTATGAAACTGACTACAAAGGCCGCAAAATTCTTGGGTCCGGTCTATTCTGTCAGCCGCTCTCCCATGATGAGGAATCGTTCCCCATGATGGTGCTTCAAAACGGGATGAACTTTGCCGACAGCACAGCACCGTCCCAATTCAGTTATCCGGACAGATTCATCGGCCTGGAATTTTTAGCCTCTGCCGGGTATTTTGTCATTATCCCGGACTGGATCGGCTTCGGCACATCGAGCGACATCCTGTTCCCAATGAACAATGCGAGGTATGCCGCATCCGCCACCATCGACATGATCAAGGCGGCCGAAGAATATATCACTGCGCAGCGATTGACTTACAACGACCATATCTTCATGGCCGGCTATTCCATGGGGGCCTATGTCACCAGTGCAAGCCTCAGGGCCATTGAAGCCCGGGATTTCCGTCATATCACCGCCGCCGCCATCGGTGCCGGCGGATACGATCTGGTGGGCGTGCTTGACAGCACCCTGGCCGGAATGAACATCCTCACCCCCAGCCAGCTGGCCATGGTGTTTGCCTCCTACAATGACACATACGAATGGAACCGGCCCCTGACCGACTTTTTCAATCTTCCCTTTGCCCTGGTCATCCCGGAACTGATCTCCGGCAATTACAGTGGGACTGAAATCGATCAGCACCTGTCTCCCGATATTGACACGCTGCTGAATCCTGAATTTGCCCACCGGCTGACATCCGGCCGGGAAACCGACCTGATCGACGCATTAAGGGAAAACAGCGTTCACAACTGGGCACCACTTTCTTCGCTGCGGTTATACCACGCCGCAAATGATGAACGCATTCCTTTCGCAGATTCATGGAACACCTTTCTGACCATGCAGGATGCCGGGTCCCGCACGGTCGAATTTGAAGAACTTGTCGGAATCAACCACTTCCATGCCGTGTTTGATTTCCTGGCCTCGGTTTTGCCTTGGTTTGAAACCAAACAGGAGGAAAACAATGTATAGTATAAGCCTGCTAAAAATTTTAAAAACTACTTTTCATTATGATGGCATTCAGTATAATAACAAACAAAACGCAGGGTTCTTTTCAAAAAAAGACCAATCACAAATAAAAAAAGGGGAGAAAAAAATGAAACACCTGTTTAAAACTATTTCGAGTGTTCTATCTGTCATTTGTGCGGCCGGTCTGATTTTTTCCGTTGCTGACAGTCACGCGGCCAAAGATGCCATCAAGTGGAAATACAACTCCTTGTGGCCCTCAGGCTTTGCTCTGTATGAGGCTGACAAGTATTTTGTTGAAACCGTCAATAAATTGAGCGGCGGACGTCTGACAATCAAACTTTATCCGGCCGGGCAAATGATTGCAGGTCACCAGAATTTTGATGCCGTCAAAAAAGGGACCATGGAACTGGCCGGAGACTTCGGGCCATACTGGGCGGGCAAAAACACCGCATTCGATATCCTTGGCACGACCCCCATGGGAATGACATGGATTGATTATATCCTGTGGATTTATCATGGCGGAGGCCAGGAAATTTATGATGAACTCTACGGAGAGCACAACATCAAATGGCTGCTTGAATCCATGACGCCCGTGGAATCGGGTTTTCGCACCAATGTCCCCATCAATACCATCGAAGATTTCAAAGGGCTGAAACTTCGTATGGGAAGTCTTTTCGGCCAGCGGATACTTGAAAAACTGGGGGCCTCCCCCATCATGATGGATGGCAGCGAAATTTACGAAGCGGTCTCCCGCGGGGTGGTGGATGGCGCGGAATTCAGTGTTCCTGCAGTGGACTGGTCGGCAGGATTTCAGGAAATCGCTGAATACTGGTGTGCGCCTGCCTGGTATCAGACGGCCATTGTTCTGGGTATCATCATCAACAAAGATGCATGGGAGGCTTTGCCCGATGATCTCAAAGAAGTGGTGATACAGGCAAGTCGTGCCAGCACGGCCTACATGAGTTCATGGTTTGAATACCAGAACATCGAGGCGACTGAGAATTTCCTGAAACAGGGAATCAAGATCACCAGTCTGGATGATGCCTCCATGCAGAAACTCCAGGTAATTATCAACGAAGTCCTTTCCGAGGAAGCGAAAAAAAATCCTGATTTTGCGAAAGTGCTGAAATCCCAGGTCCAGTACATGAAGGACTTTGCACCGGTTCGTGCTTATGAGAAGCCTTATACGTTTGGATTCAACCCTGAAAGCTACCCGGAACTTCCATAGCATCCACAGATTTTTGGTACACATATGGATTCCCGGAAAAATTTGTCCGGGAATCCATATTGGTTTCAAGACATAGAAGACTCGGAGTATGACACACATGACCCTGGTAAATAAACTGCTTGCATTCATAGACAAAATGAATGAATGGGTTGGAAAAATCTTTGCCTGCCTGATCGTTCCACTGATGCTTCTGATTGTTTTCGAGGTATTTACAAGACGCATTCTGGGAAATCCCACCGTCTGGACTTTTGAAGTGATCACCCAGCTGTATGCGGCGCTTTTCATGATGGCGGCACCGCTGACCCTGCTGCTCGGAAGACATGTCTCTGTGGATATTCTTGCAATGAAGCTGTCGCCGAAAAAAAGGGCCGTGATGGACATTTTCACGCATCTCATCTTCTTTTTCCCTTTTGTGCTGATTCTGTTCAACGAAGGGTTTGAATATGCAAAGCTGTCATGGGAATTACTGGAGAAAAAACACTCGGCCGGTTTTGCCATGCCCATTTATCCCCTCAAAACCGTGATTCCTGTCACCGCTTTTCTGCTTTTTTTGCAGGGGCTCTCTAATGTTATCAAAAAAATCATATTTTTAAAGACTGAGAGGTAGGCGATGTCACCCGAAACAGTTCTCCCGATTCTCATGTTCGTGCTGCTTATCATCGGTTTGTTGACGGGGCATCCCCTGGCGTTCACCCTGGGCGGCCTGGCGGTCATCTTCGGTTATGTGGGCTGGGGTCCGGATGCCTTTGGTATGTTTATCAACCGGATTTATTCATCGGCCATGAACAGTTATGTGCTGATCGCCGTCCCCCTGTTTGTGCTGATGGCCAATTTCCTTGACCAGTCACGGATAATGGAAGGCCTGTTCAATTCCATGCGATACCTTTTCGGTCCGGTACGCGGCGGTGTTGCCATCGCAGTGATCATGCTGGGGGTAATTTTTGCCGCATGCACCGGAGTCATCGGTGCGTCCGTTGTTACCATGGCACTGCTTGCCACGCCCCCGCTTCTGCAATACGGCTACCGCAAAGAATTGATTGCGGGCACCATCTGTGCCGGCGGAACACTCGGTATACTTATTCCACCCAGCATCATGCTGGTTCTGATGGGTTCCTACAGCGGGATCCCTGTCGGAAAACTTTTCATGGCCGCCATCATCCCGGGAATGCTTCTGTCCGGCCTTTATCTCATTTATATCATTGTCAAATGCTGGATGCATCCGGACTGGGGTCCGGCCATGAGCAAACAAGAAAGACAGGATATCTCCATGAAACAGGTTTTGATAGACTGTCTGAAAAATTTGATTCCCCCGGTTTTGCTTATCCTCTCTGTTCTGGGATCAATTTTCGCCGGCATTGCCACCCCTACGGAAGCGGCGGGAATGGGGGCCTTTGTCGCTCTTCTGATGATGATTTTCTACGGCCGTTTTTCATGGAAGGCCCTGTGGCAGTCCATTATTTCAACAACCACGGTCACCTCGATGGTGCTTATGATCGTTGTGGGCGGCACCTGTTTTACCGGTGTGTTCATCGGTCTTGGCGGCGATGACCTGGTCTCTTCCATGATACTGGGCATGGGCAGCAAATGGGCATCGTTTGCGCTTATGATGATCATCGTTCTGGTCCTGGGAATGTTCATCGACTGGATCGGCATCACTATGATATGCCTGCCCCTGTTTGTTCCCATTGCCGCTGATCTGGGATTCAATCCGGTCTGGTTTGTCATGATGATTGCCATCAATCTTCAGGCGTCCTTTCTGACACCGCCGCTCGGCTATTCATTTTTTTATTACAAAGGTGCCGGCGGTGCCACAGACAGAATCAGCATGATGGAAATTTACAGGGGTATTGTCCCGTTCATCTTTCTCATGATCATCGGCCTGATACTGTGTATTCTGATCCCCGGGCTCACATTGTGGCTGCCGAGCCTGATGTAGATGAAAAAAAATGCGGCACTGCCGTTCCAGGAGAATAAAATGATTACGGATGAAATAAAATCAGAATTGAAACACGTCGTGGGTGAAGAAAGATTCTTTGATAATCCTGAAGAGATCCTCAGTTTTTCTTATGATGCGTTTATCCTCACGAGTGAACCGGATGTGGTAATTTATCCGAAAACAACCGAAGAAGTCTCCGGTATTATGAAGATCGCTGACAGGGAAAAGATTCCTGTCACCTGCAGAGGAAGCGGAACAAACATCAGTGCCGCCTCGCTTCCTGTAAAAAAGGGAATTGCACTTTGCTTCACAATGATGAACAGAATCATCGAGGTCAACACCCGGGACCGGTATGTCATTGTCGAGCCCGGGCTCATAAATGGCGAACTCCAGAAAGTTCTTACCAAGGAGAAGTTTTTCTACCCTCCGGACCCTGGAAGTATGAATGTGTCAACCATCGGGGGAAATATCGCCCAGAATGCAGGGGGCCCCAGGTGCCTGAAATACGGAGTGACCAGTGACTATATCCTGGCAATGGAAGTCGTTCTGGCATCAGGAAAAATCGTGCGCTTCGGCAGCAGAAACGTAAAGGATGTGACTGGATATAAACTTTCCAGTCTTTTCTGCGGGTCAGAGGGCACGCTGGGAATTATTACAGAGGCCACTCTCCGGGTCGTGCCGATTGCTGAATCGCACCGGACCATGCTTGCCACGTATGACGATCTGGAAGACACTGCAAATACTGTAGCCGATATTATCGGTTCCGGTATCCTTCCCGTGGCAATGGAACTGATGGACAAAACGGTGATAAACGTTGTTGCAGACGCTTCCGGCATGTCTCTGCCCCGTGAGGCCGAAGGCATGCTTCTAATCGAAGTAGACGGTGTAGAAGAAGCCGTGGAAAAAGAGATGAGCAGGATTACTGAAAAAGCCCGTGCCAACGGCGCCCGCGATGTAACGGTCGCGCACACCCAAAAGGAAAGCGACGATCTGTGGGCCGCACGCCGGCTTGCATACGGGGCCTTTGCAAGGCTCGCCCCCAACTGCATTGTAGAGGATGTCACGGTTCCGGTGAGCAAGGTGCCAAAGATGATCAAGGCCACAAGAGAGATCGTAGATCGGTATCAGCTGCATGTGGGGATACTGGCCCATGCCGGTGATGGAAATATGCACCCACTCATTGCCCATGATCCAAAGGACAAGGATGAACTAAGACGCATAGAGCAGGCGGCAAAGGAAATATTTGAAACAGGGGTCTCTCTTGGGGGCACTCTGTCGGGTGAACACGGCATCGGACTTGCCAAGGCTGAATTTCTACCGCTAGTGATGAATCAGGACACCCTGGATCTTATGACGGATATTAAAAAAACCCTCGACCCGAACGGTATTTTGAATCCGGGAAAATTTGTGTAAGGAATTTGGTCTGATATGGATACCACAGATATCGACAAGTGTGTAAAATGCGGACTGTGCCTGACCTCATGTCCGGTTTATTTTGAGGTCTGCCGGGAACCCGTAAGTCCGCGGGGAAAAGTGCAGTTTATTGCCGCATGCAACCAGCAGAATTTGTCTATCTCCAGAAACCTGGAAAATATCTTTTCCCAGTGCCTGATGTGCGGGACATGTACAAAGAATTGTCCCAGCGGTGTCAGGCATGACATGCTGTTTATGCGGATGCGCTCTCAAATCGTTCAGGATTTTGGAAGAGACTGGAAAAAACGGGTCCTGTATCACTTCCTTTCCCATGAGCACCAGCTTCAGCTGGCCTCCAAATTCGTAAAATTCGGCAGAAATGCCATACTTGAAAACCTTGCCAGGGATACAAAACTTGGAAACATACAGATAAAAAACATGCCCAGGCTGAATAAGGTGCCTTTCAGAAAGCAGGTCCCGGGCGTTGTTGAACCAAAGGGAAAACTTCGGGGAACGGTGCTTTACTTTACCGGATGTGCCACAAATTATGTTTACGGTGATATCGGTCACGCTGTAGTGAAGGTCCTTACCACAATGGGATATCGGGTAGAGATTCCCAAAGACCAGATCTGCTGCGGCCTGCCCATGTTCTCTCAGGGAGGTTTTGAAACAGCAAAAAGCAATATCCTTAAAAATACGGCGCTTCTGGATCGCTCAGGCGATACCGCGGTCATCGTAGACTGCGCCACCTGCGGCTATGCCCTTCGCAACGGATATACGGAAATATTGGAAGAGTTGAATGCCGATTCTTCCGCAGCCAAACGATTATCTTTAAAAGTAAGAGACATTTCCGAATTCATCTCACAGCATTTTGACGCACTTGAGCCCCATCTTGATCCAGAAAAACCGAATGTAAAGGTGACATATCATGCGCCATGTCACCTGCGAAACAGCCAGGCAGTGGGTACATCTCTCATTGAACAGCTTCTGGAAAAAATTCCCGGAGTGGATTACATTCGGGCTGAAGATACGGATTCGTGCTGTGGCGGCGGTGGTACTTTTTTTTACGATCACCCTGAAATATCAAAGAAAATCGTGGACAGAAAAATCAAAAATGCCAATGAAACCGGGGCCGATCTCTGGGTTACAGGCTGTCCTGAGTGCCGGGTCAATTTATCCGGAAATCTGAAAAACCCGGAATCCCTTCAAGTGATACATCCTGTTCAACTCATAGAACGATCTTTGAAGCGTGCAACCAAAGCATGAAACCATCAAAGGTAATCCGGCTGCCTGTAAACTTGTTTCCATCCCGGCTTATCTGGTGCCACAGATCGATTTTCTAATCAATTCCGTTTGACAATGACCGGGATAGAAGATATGTATACATTAACTCTGACCACCATCAACAGGAACGCATCCGATGGCCAATGAAAATTTTGAGGAGTTTGCTTACACCGCCATCCTGGAACTGATCCTGGGCAACCGGTTTAAACCCGGTGATTTTCTCCTGGAAACCGAGTTGGCAAGGGACCTGGTACTGAGCCGGACACCGGTGCGCCACGCTTTGGGACAGCTTGTGGCTGAAGGGTTTCTGGAAAAAAAAAAGAAAAAAGGGTGCTACATCCCGGATGTCAGTGCGGAAGACGCCCGGCAGATATTTCATTTAAGGGAAACCATCGAGGGGCTGGCCGCAGCCTCTGCGGCCCGGTTTGCCACAGACGGGAATATCGCGTTTTTACGCACCCTGGTTGAAAAAGAACAAAACCCGGAAAGGACCTTATCAAAGATGGACGTCCTGGAGATCAACAAGGCGTTTCACTTAGGCATAGCCAGGTTCAGCGGCAACCGCTATCTGGAACATTACTGCCGCCACATCTTCTGGCGCTCCAATGTGTATGTGTTTTTTTATGACCGGTATTACCAGGAACATATCGACTACAGTGAATTGAAAACCCCGGAGCAGCACGCCCGGGTGGTGGCGGCCCTGGAAAACCGCAGCGATGAAAAAGCCGGCAATCTCATGAAATTTCACATCCGATCCACCTATGAGCTGCTGTTCATGCAGCTGCAACACCTGAAGAAGCGAAAACAATCCACCCCGGATGGCCTGAAAAAATTAACCCCGGAACTTGACAGCACAGTGATTTAATGTATACATAAAAACCCGATGTATACATCACCCCATTGACCAAGGTTTTTTAAAAAAAGGAATTCATAGAGAATGAAAGTGCTTGTCTTAGGTGGGTGCGGTATTCAAGGCCGCACCGCAGTGGCGACGGCCCAGGCCTGCGATCTGCGCCCGGCTCTGGCGGCCATGGCCGAAGACGAGGCCGTCGCCGACGAGGCGTTGATCATGGTCGATCCCGATCGGGGCGCCGAGGTCCTATATCGCAGCGATTATTCGGTGCTCGCCATCGCCAATCACCGCCGGCAGCCGGGATT
>JAWOGI010000372.1:0-9017 GCA_046496975.1 Desulfobacteraceae bacterium
TTAATTGGCCCTGTTATATCATCCGAACAATTCATCATCCTGATAATTCCTTCAATCATGTCATCTATGTAACAAAAACTTCTGGTTTGGCTGCCATCCCCAAATATGGTAATATCTTTGTTTTTTAATGCCTGCATAATAAAATTACTGATCACTCTTCCCCCTTGGCATGTGCGCCGGGCTCTCTTCCTTTCCCCTCAAGCCCCCCTACCACATCCATAACTACCCGAAATTTATCTCGGCCGGCGCCGGCATCGAGATGGACGAAGAGAAGCTCACCCGGGCTGCCAAGCGCTACCGCACCCTGGTGCGGGCCGTCAACATCAGAAGGGGAATGCGGCGAAAGGATGAAAAGCCACCCGAGAACCACTGGAAAAAAAGATTTCCAGAGCTGGAAAAAGAGCTTCTCGACACCTACTACGCCTACAAGGGGTGGAACAGTGACGGCATCCCGACAAAAGAGTCCCTGGAAGGATTCGGCCTCGATTTTGTTGCCCGGGATTTTCTGGAAAGGGGGATCCTGACGGATGAAGACGAGCCCTTGCACCAAACCGATGGTGCAGAAAACAAAGAGGAGGTGTGAGCCGTGAAAGGGGAAACAAAGAAGAGAACCATCAAAACCATCAGGATCGATGTTGACAAGTGCAACGGCTGCCGGGCCTGTGAGGTGATCTGTTCGGCCTTTCACGCTTCGCCGAAGTACAGCAGCAACAACCCGGCCCGCTCGCGCATCCGGGTGATCCGGGAGCCGTTAAGGGATCTGTATGTGCCGGTGTACGCCGGGGATTATGCCCCGGCCGAGTGTGCCGGCAGGGACAGGTACACCATCGACGGAAAAGAGTACGACGAGTGTGCCTTCTGCAGGGCCGCCTGCCCCTCCAGGGAAGAATTCAAGGAGCCGGATTCCGGCCTGCCCCTGAAATGCGACATGTGTGAAAGCGATCCTCCCCTGGACGAGCCGCTGTGTGTCAAGTGGTGCCTGGCCGATGCCCTGATCTATGAAGAGAGGGAAGAAGAGGTCAGCGAGGAAGAGGAGAAGGAAGAGATGGAGACGGGCATTGAATCCCTGGCAGACAAGTACGGGCTGGACAACATAATGGAGACCATCGCCCGCATGGCCCAGAAAAATTCATAACCGAGAGGAAGGACAAAACGTGGAAACCTTAGCCCCCTTTACAGAGGTAATCGATGAGATAAAAGATGCCGGCGGAGAGATCTTTAAATTGTGCTTTCAATGCGGATTGTGTGACGCTGTCTGCCCCTGGAACAGGGTGCGGGATTTCAGCATGCGCAGAATCATCCGGGAGGCGGCCTTTGGGCTTACCGAAATAGAAGGTGAGGATATCTGGCGCTGCACCAGCTGCGGCAATTGCACCCTTCAATGCCCCAGGGGGGTCAAGCAGATCGATATCGGTGTCTCTCTGCGCCGGGTTGCAACGGAGTACGAGGTGTTCCCCACTTCTGTCCGTTCCGCCAGGACGGCACGGGCCAGCCTCATCTCCGAGGGCAACCCCCTCCAGGGCGAGCGGAAAAACAGGGCAGACTGGGCAAAGGGTCAGGGGGTGAAGCCCTTTACCGAAGAGATGGAGGTGCTCTACTTTCCCGGGTGCTATCCCTGCTACGACCCGAGAATGAAGAAGGTCGCCGTTGCCACGGCGGATATCCTCAAGAAGGCCGGGGTAAATTTCGGGATACTCGGCGAAAAGGAGAGCTGCTGCGGGGAAAGCATCCGCAAAACAGGCAGTGAGGCGGAATTCAAAACCCTGGCCCGGAAAAACATCAAGACCTTTATCGACCACGGGGTGAAACGGATCCTTGTCTCTTCCCCCCACTGCTATCACACCTTTAAAAACGAGTACCCCGAATTCATGGTCCACTTCGAGGTGGTCCACATGGTCCAGTTCCTGGCAGAGCTGATCCATCAGGGCCGGCTGGAACTCAAAGGCGACTATCCCGGAAAGGTGACCTACCATGACCCCTGCTACCTTGGCCGGCACAACAATATTTACGACGAGCCGAGGGAAATTTTATACGGGATACCGGGCCTGGAGCTGGTGGAGATGGCGGACAGGGGCAAGGCCAGCCTCTGCTGCGGCGGCGGGGGAGGGAGAATCTGGATGGACACGCCCAAAGAGGAGCGGTTCTCGGATCTGCGGCTGGAACAGGCCGTTGCCGCAGGGGCCGGGGTGCTGGTCACTGCCTGTCCTTACTGCATCACCAATTTTGAAGAGAGCCGACTCAACCTCGAGTATGAAGAGACCATCCAGGTCAAGGATATCACCGAAGTGGTCAGCCAGGTGCTCCAGGGAGAATAACAACGCAACATGAGCTGAAATGAAAGTTCATGAGGAGATGACAATTGGAAAAGACAACCCATGCAGCAGAAAAAGAGCAGCAGTTTTTAACACCCCTGGCGAGCCGCAATTTTGGCGATGTCATGGTTGTGGGCGGAGGGATCAGCGGTATCCAGGCATCCCTTGATCTTGCCGCTGCCGGCTTTAAGGTGTATCTCGTGGAAAAAGGCCCCAGCATCGGGGGAAACATGGCAAAGCTTGACAAGACCTTTCCCACCAATGACTGCTCCATGTGAATTTTGTCACCCAAACTGGTCGAGGTCGGCCGGCATCCAAACATAGAGGTCTTCACCCTTACCGAGGTTGAAAGGGTTGAGGGCGAACCGGGAAACTTCCAGGCAAGCCTGGTGAAAAAACCGAGGTATATCATCGAGGAGAGATGCACCGGCTGCACCACCTGTGTCTCCTACTGTCCTGTGGAGTATCCCGATCCCTTCAACCAGGAGATCTCCACCAACAAGGCCGTTCATGTCTATTTTTCCCAGGCCATCCCCCTGGTGGCCTACATTGACGAAGAGAGCTGCCTTTATCTCCAGGATAAAAAGTGCGATATCTGCCGGGGGGTGTGCCAGAACAACGCCATTGATTTCAACCAGACCAGCGAGAAGATCGAGGTGACTGTGGGCAGTGTGATCCTCTCACCGGGTCTTGCTCCTTTTGACCCCGGTGTCAGGGATGAGTACGGGTATGGACGGATGGACAATGTGATCACCAGCATGGATTACGAGCGGCTGCTCTCGTCCACCGGTCCCTTTGAGGGGGAGGTGCTGCGGCCTTCGGACGGTACGCACCCAAAGAAGATCGCCTGGATTCAATGCGTCGGGTCAAGGCGGGTCACCGAAGGGGACAACAGCTACTGCTCCGGGGTGTGCTGCACCTATACCCAGAAGCAGGTGATCCTCACCAAAGACCACGACCCGGAGGCCCACTGCTTTATCTTTCACAACGATATCCGATCCCACGGCAAGGATTTTGAGCGCTATTTTCAAAGGGCCGAGGGGCTTTCAGATGTTCAGGTGGTAAGAAGCTACCCGTCCATTGCCCGGGAGCTGCCGGACAGCAAAAACGTGGTGATCCGTTACGCCACCCTTGATGAAGGGGTCAAGGAAGAGATCTTTGATATGGTTGTTCTCTCCGTGGGGCTGAATCCCCCGGCCGATGCCCGGGCCCTGGCCGACAAGTTCGGCATCGAGCTCAGTGACCACGGTTTCTGCAGGGAAAACCATGTCAATCCCATCCAGACCTCCCGGCGGGGAATCTTTGTCAGCGGCGGTTTCATGGGGCCAGTTGACATTCCCGAATCGGTGATCACGGCCAGCGGGGCAGGGTCCCAGTGCGGTGAGTTCCTCGACTACCGCCGCAACAAGCTGGCACGAAAGCGGGTTTATCCCCCGGAACGGGATGTTTCCGGCGAAACCCCGAGAATAGGGGTCTTTGTCTGCCACTGCGGTGCCAACATCTCCAGCGTGGTGGATGTTCCCGCCACGGTGGAGTACGCCAAAACCCTGCCCCATGTGGTCCATGCCCAGGAGCAGCTCTTCTCCTGCGCCACCAATTCGGCCATGGAGATCACCGACATGGTCAAAGAGAAGAACCTCAACCGGGTGGTCGTTGCCGCCTGTTCTCCAAGAACCCTGGAAATGTTGTTCCGGGACACCCTGAGGGAGGCGGGAATCAACCAGTACTACCTGGAGATGGCCAACATCCGGGAGCACTGCTCCTGGGTCCACGCCAAACAGAAGGATGAGGCCACGGACAAGGCCGGGGACATCATCCGCATGTCAGCGGCCCGGGCGCGGTTTCTCGCCCCGCTGCAGGAGTTTGACCTGCCGGTGAACAACGCAGCCCTGGTCGTCGGCGGCGGTATCGCCGGGATGACCTGTGCCCTCTCCATTGCCGGCCAGGGTCACCAGGTCTCCCTGGTGGAAAAATCCGGGGAGCTCGGCGGCATGGCCCGTCGCCTTGACACCACCCTGGAGGGCATGGACGTAAAGGCCTTTTTGAACGAGACGGTCAGGAAGGTGTACCAGAACCCTTTGATCCATGTTGCCCACCACGCCACCATTGTGGATGTCTCCGGGTATATCGGCAATTTCACCACCACCGTTGACATTAAAGGCCGGACAAAAGCCATCAGCCACGGAGCTGCCGTCATTGCCACCGGTGCAGAAGAGTATGAGCCCGATGAGTTTCTCTACAAGGAGAGCGAGAGGGTGGTCACCCACATGGAACTTGGGGAGAAAATCGCAGAACAGGATCAACGGGTGGTTGCAGCTCGTACCGTTGTGATGATCCAGTGCGTGGGGTCGAGGAACGAAGAGCACAACTACTGCTCCAGGGTGTGCTGCAGCCATGCCGTAAAAAATGCCTTGAAGCTGAAAAAGATCAACCCGGAGATGAACGTCTACATCCTCTTCAGGGATATGAGAACCTACGGGCTGAGGGAGGATTACTACCGGGAAGCGTCGGAACACGACGTCAGGTTCATCCGGTACGAACCAGGGGACAGGCCCGTTGTGGAAGCGGTGGAAGAGGGGGGAGAGTCCCTGCTGCGGGTCAGTGTGCCCGATCCGGTGCTGGGCAGCCGCCTGGAGATCGATGCCGACATCGTCTCCCTGGCCGCCGCCGTGATCCCTGACCGATCCACCAGTGACATTGCAGGGCGTTTCAAGCTGACCCTGAGCCCCGACGGATTTTTCAAGGAGGCCCACGTGAAGCTGAAACCCGTGGAATTTGCCGCGGACGGGGTCTTTCTCTGCGGCACGGCCCACTATCCCAAGCATGTCCAGGAGACCATCAGCCAGGCTTACGGGGCTGCGGGCAGGGTGCTGACCCTGCTGGCCAACGACACGGTCACCGCATCGGGGTCCGTCTGCGAGGTGGACGAAGAGGCGTGCATCTCCTGCGGGGCCTGCATCACCGTGTGCACCTATGGTGCCATCGATTTTTACGAGTCCCCCCGGGGAAGAAAGGCCAGGGTGAACCCGGTTCTCTGCAAGGGAGACGGGCTGTGCAACGCCAAATGTCCCACCGATGCCATTTTTCTCAAGCATTTTACCAATGATGAGATCATTGGCCAGATTGATGCGTCGGTGACCGATGAGGAGATCCTCGAAGAGATGGATACGGCAGTGGAAAACTAAGCGGGTGGGGTCAAGCGGGTGGGGTCAGGCTTCGGTTATTACGGTTTTGTTTAAATTTGTCTTTAAACAGAGGTTTTGATCAAAACCATAATAACCGAAGCCTGACCCCACCCCCATAATAACCGAAGCCTGACCCCATGATTTGAACGGGAAGGCGAAAAAGAGAGGTGACCCAATGGGGAATGGATTTGAATTTAAACCGAAATTGCTGGGATTTGTCTGTCATTGGTGAGCATACGGAGCGGCTGACCTGGCTGGAGTTTCCAGACTGCAATACGCAACTGAAATGAGGCTGATCCGTGTGATGTGTTCGGGCAGGGTCGACCTGGAGTTTATTTTAAGGGCCTTTGCCAAAGGCCAGGACGGGGTGTTCATCGGCGGCTGCCGGCTGGACGAGTGCAACTACACCACCCATGGCAACTACGATGCCCTGGCCACCACGATGATCGGCAGAAAAATCCTGGAGCGGATCGGCATTGATCCCCAACGGCTGAGGATCGATTTCATGTCCGGGGCCGACGGCAACCTTTTGAGCGGCGGTGTGGATGAGTTTACCATGGAGATCAAAGGGCTTGGCCCCTTAGGCAAAAGCGAGAATATAGAGCCGGAAGCTCTTGCGCTCAAGCTCGACGCTGCAAGGAAACTGGTTCCCTACATCAAGCTGGTGGAGAGGGAGAGGCTGAGGGTACCGGAAAAAAAGAGAGAAACCTATGAGGCTTTTTTCCGGAGTTCCACCTTTGACCGCCTCTTTGATGAGCTGATAGGCGATCATTTGACAATGAGCCAGATCATGCTCTTTCTTGGCAAGACCCCCAGGTCCACGGCGGAGATCTCCACCCTGCTGGGGCTGAGTCCCTCGGAGGTTTCCCGGCACATGAAGCAATCCTCCCGCCAGGGTCTTGTCTGGTACGATGAAGCCCGAAAATGCTACGCCCCGGCCTGACAGCAGAGTGAGGTGCGTATTATGCCATGGAACCTGGTAGAAAGCCGGGTTTCAATCACACACGCCTCACCCTGTTGATCCACGAATGAACGGACGTGGCTGAAATGATGATCAAGCCCAGGAAGAGAAAAGGAAGCACCCATGGAGATTGAAAGAATCGATGAAATCATAGAGAGCCACCAGTGTGAACCAAGTGCCCTGATCCAGATCCTGCTGGAGATCCAGAAGGAGAACCGCTGGCTTCCCAGGGCCGCCTTGGAGAGAATCGGCGAAAGACTTGAGGTGCCCATGACCCGGATCCAGCACATAGCCACCTTTTACAAGGCCTTCAGCCTGGTGCCCAAGGGGCGCCACCAGGTGCATATCTGCATGGGTACGGCCTGCCATGTCCGGGGAGCCACCCGGATTCTCGATACGGTGCAGGAGGCCACGGGCATCAACCCAGGGGAGACGGACCTGGATCTGAAGTTCAGCCTGGAAACGGTGAACTGTCTTGGCTGCTGCGCCCTTGGACCGGTGATGGAGATCGACGGCAAGACCCACGGCAAGATGGGGAGCGCTGATACGGCAGATGTGTTGAAAAGCTACGGGGCCTGAGCGGGCAACCGGTAAAAAAGATAAACTTTGATTTAGGATATGATTATGCCACAGATAAAAACACCTGCTGAACTGGAAACCCTGAGAAGTGAGATCATCGCTTCAAGGGATCCTGACAAACCGTGCATTACCCTCTGTTCCGGATCAGCCTGCCACGCTTCGGGCAGCAGCGATGTTGCCGCGAGCCTGGAACAGGAGCTGGAAAAACAGGGGCTGAACCAGGAGGTGGAGATCAGGCGGACCGGGTGCCACGGCTTTTGCGAGAGGGGACCCATTATTGTTATCTTTCCCCAGAAGATCTGCTACCTCCAGGTGACGGCTGAAGATGTGCCTGAAATCATCACCACAACCATCAAGGAGCAGGGGCTTGTTTACCGCCTGCTCTGTGATGATCCTGACATGAAGGACAAGATCGTCCATGAATCGGAAATTCCCTTTTACAAGCACCAGACACGGCTGATCTTCGGTTCCAACGCAAAGATCGATCCCACCAGCATGGAGGACTACCTGGCAATTGGCGGTTATTCCGCCCTTGCCAGGGCCCTCGGCAAGATGAGTGACCAGGAGGTGCTGGAAGAGGTGAAGCGGTCCAACCTCCGGGGAAGGGGCGGGGGCGGTTTTCCCGCCGGAAGAAAGTGGGAAGGGTCGCGCAACGCCCCGGACAGGACAAAATACGTCATCGTCAATGCCGACGAGGGAGACCCCGGCGCTTATATGGACCGAAGCCTCCTCGAGGGGAATCCCCATTCGATCCTGGAGGGGTTGACCATCGGTGCCTATGCCGTGGGCTCCCACGAGGGGTATGTCTATGTCCGCCAGGAGTATCCCCTGGCCGTAAAGAACCTCCACATCGCCATAAAATCCGCCGAAGAGTACGGTTTTCTGGGAAAAAATATCCTTGGCACCGGTTTTGACTTTGAGGTTAAGGTGCACCAGGGGGCAGGGGCCTTTGTGTGCGGCGAATCAACCGCCCTGATGACGGCCCTGGAGGGTAGGGTGGGGGAACCCCGGCCCAAGTATATCCGCTCCAACATCAAGGGGCTATGGGACCGTCCCAGCGTGCTGAACAACGTCGAAACCTGGGCCAATGTGCCCCTGATCATCAACCGGGGAGCCGACTGGTTCAACCGGTAGGGCACGGAAAAGAGCAAGGGCACAAAAATCTTCTCCCTGGTGGGCAAGATCGTCAATACCGGGCTTGTGGAAGTGCCCATGGGCATGACCCTGAAGGATATCATCTTCAAAATCGGCGGGGGCATCCCGAAGGGCAAGCAGTTCAAGGCAGTGCAGACCGGGGGGCCCTCCGGGGGCTGCATCCCGGAATCCCTGCTGGATCTTGAGGTGGGGTTTGACGAGCTGACCAAAGCCGGCTCCATGATGGGCTCCGGCGGCATGATCGTCATGGACGAGGATACCTGCATGGTGGATGTGGCACGGTACTTCATCGAGTTCCTCACCGACGAGTCCTGCGGTAAATGCGTCCCCTGCCGGGAGGGGTTAAGGCAGATGCTGAAGATTCTCACCCGGATCACAAAGGGCCGGGGAAGAGAGGGGGACATCGAGCTCCTCGAGGAGCTGTCGGAAACTGCCATGGAGGCGGCTTTGTGCGCCCTTGGCAAGAGTGCCCCCAATCCGTTTTTAAGCACCCTGCGCTATTTCAGAAAGGAGTACGAGGCCCACATCAGGGAAAAACGGTGCCCGGCCCTGGCCTGCAGGGAGATGATCTCGTTTTATATTGACCCGGACAAATGCCGGGCCTGCATGATCTGCATGCGAAAATGCCCTGCCGAAGCCGTGGTCGGCGCCAAAAAAACCATCCATGTCATCGATCAGGAAAAATGCACCCGGTGCGGCACCTGCTTTGAGGTGTGCCCGTCCCGGTTCAGCGCCGTGGAAAAGATCTCCGGCGAGCCCGTGCCGGCGGACCTGCCCCGGGATCAGAGAACCATCATCAAAAAGAGACAAAACAATGAATGATAT
>JAWOGI010000378.1:0-4443 GCA_046496975.1 Desulfobacteraceae bacterium
TGGGCGATACGGACTTTATCCCCGACGAGCAGGTGGACCGGGCCAGGTTTGCCGAAGTGAACCGGTCCGTGGTCCTTGGGGGCGGCGAGCCGGCCAGGGGGGAACCCTTGATTCTCGGTATTACCAAGGCGTCGCTCTCCACGGACAGTTTCATCTCGGCCGCATCGTTCCAGGAAACAACCAAGGTGCTCACCGAGGCCAGCATGCAGGGCAAAAAAGATGTGCTCATGGGGCTGAAAGAGAATGTGATCATGGGCCGATTGATTCCCGCAGGTACCGGGTTTCCAGGGTACATGAACACCGAGATCGAGTCTTCCGACCCGGTGGTCGTGTAAAAAACTGCCGGCGCAGCACGACTTTCTTATAAAAAACGAAAGCCTGCTCCAGGGTGGCCGATGGTATGCCCCCCCCGGGTTTTTTGTAAGATCGTGCTCTATGCCAATGGTGACGGAATTGCTGTTTCCAAGAAAAAGACTTGACAAAATCAGTGATTATGTATAAAAATTGTTCATTTTGTCACACAAGAAGATTCAAATCATTCCACAAGGATCATAAGGAGAACTATCAAGGTATGCCAACCATTAATCAATTGGTGAGAAAAGGAAGAGTCAAGGCAGAGAAAAAGCAAGGTACGCCTGCCTTGAAGGGCGGCCCCCAGAAGAGGGGCGTTTGTACCAGGGTTTACACCTCCACCCCCAAGAAGCCCAACTCGGCACTTCGAAAAGTGGCCAGGGTGAGGCTGACAACAGGGATGGAGGTTGCCGCGTATATTCCCGGTATGGGTCATAACCTCCAGGAACACTCGGTTGTGCTGGTTCGCGGGGGGAGGGTAAAGGATCTGCCAGGTGTGCGGTATCACATTGTCAGGGGCACGCTGGACACCCTTGGCGTTGAGGACAGCAAGCAGGAACGGTCCAAGTACGGAGCGAAGAGACGCAAATAGCCCATGGCGGGAGCCCCGACCTTGGGAATACGGAGTCCCGAATACCAATAGGTGCAAATAACAGATCTCAAATCAGAGAATCGTCGAACCGGTTGAAGATTGTCGTTTGTGATTGTATTGGGATATTTTGAATCAGAATCATAATTTGGTGAATATATGGCAAGAAAAAAAAATGTGGCAAATTATTTGATGGAAAGCGCAAAGCAGGGAAATACCCATGTCAACAAGCTGGTAAACTGCGTGATGCGGGACGGCAAGAAAAGTATTGCCGTTCGGGTTGTGAACGATGCTTTGGGGATTGTCGAAGAGAAAACCGATGAGTCGCCGCTGGCAGTGTTTGAAAAGGCCGTTGACAACATAAGGCCCGCCGTTGAAGTCAAGTCCCGGAGGGTCGGCGGTTCCACCTACCAGGTGCCCACTGAAATAAAGAGCACGCGAAGAACCGCTCTGGCGTTCAGGTGGCTGTTGAAGTTCAGCCGGGCAAGATCGGAAAAGGGAATGGCCAACAAGCTGGCCTCGGAGTTGATGGATGCGTTCAACGAGCGCGGCGGTGCTGTGAAAAAGCGTGAGGATACCCACAAAATGGCAGAAGCCAACAAGGCCTTTGCCCATTTCAGGTGGTAGCATATTATTAAAGAAATGTCCTGTTAATAGTTTCAGGGAGGAATTTTTACAATGGCAAAAGAGAAATTTGAGCGGAACAAACCGCATGTGAACATTGGAACCATCGGTCACATCGACCACGGCAAGACAACCCTTACCGCTGCCATCACCAAGCACGCAGGGTTGAGAAGCGGCGGGACTTTTATCCCCTTTGACGAAATCGACAAGGCGCCCGAAGAGCGTGAGCGCGGTATCAACATTGCCACGGCCCATGTGGAGTATGAGACAGCGGCCCGGCACTACGCCCATGTGGACTGTCCGGGCCATGCCGACTACATCAAGAACATGATCACCGGTGCCGCCCAGATGGACGGCGCGGTTCTGGTTGTCAGTGCCGATGACGGTCCCATGCCCCAGACAAGGGAGCACATCCTCCTGGCCCGCCAGGTCGGTGTTCCAAGCATTGTTGTGTTTCTCAACAAGTGTGACATGGTGGATGACGAAGAGCTCATCGAGCTGGTGGAGATGGAGCTGCAGGAACTTCTGGAGAAATACGAGTTCCCCGGCGAAGACACTCCTATCATCCGGGGCAGCGCCCTCAAGGCCCTGGAAAACGATGATGTGAACAGCGACGATGCCAAGCCGGTTTTCGAGCTTCTCGACGCCCTGGACTCCTGGGTTGCCGAGCCCGAGCGGGATACGGACAAGACATTTCTCATGCCCATCGAGGATGTGTTCAGTATTTCCGGCCGCGGCACCGTTGTCACCGGCAGAATCGAGCGCGGTATCATCAAGACCGGCGAAGAGATCGAGCTGGTGGGTATCCGCAAGACAACCAAGACCACCTGCACCGGTGTTGAGATGTTCAGGAAACTTCTTGACGAGGGCAGGGCAGGCGACAACGTCGGTCTTCTCCTTCGGGGAACCAAGAGAGACGCCGTGGAGAGGGGTCAGGTCGTTGCCAAGCCCGGGACCATCACCCCTCATACCAAGTTCCACGCGGAGATCTACTGTCTGAGCAAAGAAGAAGGCGGCCGTCACACACCGTTCTTCTCCGGATACAGGCCCCAGTTCTTTTTTAGAACAACGGACATTACAGGGATATTGACCCTGGCAGAGGGCGTTGAGATGATCATGCCCGGTGATAACGCCAGCATCACAGCCGAACTCATTGCACCCATAGCCATGGAAAAAGAGCTGCGGTTTGCAATCAGGGAAGGCGGCCGTACGGTCGGTGCCGGTGTTATCGGTGAAATAATCGAATAAAATGTAAGGGGTGTTGTGTGGATAGAGTTATGATCGTTCTTGCATGTACCGAGTGCAAAAGAAAGAATTATACAACGACAAAGAACAAGCGAAAGACTCCTGACAAGCTGGAACTGCAGAAATACTGCAGGTTCTGTCAAAAGCACCTTCCCCACAGAGAGGGCAAGAAGTAGGTGTCAGTGAGTTTCAGGCGGTAATCCGTCATGCAGGCCAGTAGCTCCAATTGGCAGAGCGCCGGACTCCAAATCCGGATGTTGGGGGTTCGATTCCCTCCTGGCCTGCCATTTCCATGAATTTTGTATTAGAGTATCCCTCCCGGGAAGCCTGAAAAAGAGGAGTTTCCATGGCACGTTTACAAAAGAAAAAACCGGCAACGGCATCAGGAAAAACCAAGAAAAGAGAAAAAACGTCCGGCGCCACCGCTTCTCCAGGCAACGAGGGGGCATCGGCTCCTGCAACCCAGCAGAACAAGACCAATGTCAAGTCCAGGATCGCTTCGAAGGTCACTGCTGCTCCTGCAGGCCGGGAGAATTTTGTTCAAAAGGGGCTCTTATTTTTCCGGGAAGTCCGCAGCGAACTGAAAAAGGTAACCTGGCCTACGAGAAAGCAGGCTGCTGGTTCCACAGTGGTTGTTATTGTTCTTGTTTTTATTATTTCCGCTTTTCTGGGTGTGGTTGACTTCGGCCTTTCGAAACTGGTTCAGATTGTCCTTGCATAGAAAAGGGGTGCGCTGTGGCTAAACGATGGTATGTTGTTCATGTCTATTCCGGATTTGAACAGAAAGTGAAACTTTCCCTGGAAGAGAGAATCTCAACCCTCAATTTCTCAGACAAGTTCGGGGATGTTCTTGTGCCCACCGAGCACGTGGTTGAGCTTGTAAACGGAAAAAAGCGCGAATCCTCCCGTAAATTTTACCCTGGCTACATTCTTGTGAATATGGATCTCAACGATGAGACGTGGCATGTGGTAACGTCCACGGCAAAGGTTACCGGATTCCTCGGCGGCAAAAACAAGCCGACACCGATCAGTGACAGGGAAGCCAACGATATTATCAGCAGGATGGAACAGGGCAAAGCCAAGCCCCAGCCGAAATATTCCTTTGACGTTGGTGATGATGTCCGGGTGACAGACGGCCCGTTTGCCAGTTTTAACGGAACCGTTGAAGAGGTGAATCACGAAAAGGGCAAGCTCAAGGTGTATGTCAGTATATTCGGCAGGGCAACCCCGGTGGAGTTGGATTTCGTCCAGGTAACCAGAACTTAAGGCCCATGGAATCAATAAAATATTCCACTTGAAATTTCCATGGCCCTAAAATTAAAATTGAAAATAATGTGTCAGGAGTAAACGAACATGGCAAAAAAAGTGATGGCGCAGATAAAACTTCAGGTCGAGGCGGCCAAGGCAAATCCATCTCCGCCCATTGGCCCGGCTCTCGGTCAGCACGGCGTTAATATCATGGATTTCTGCAAGGCGTTCAACGCCAGGACAGCCAATGATGCAGGGTCGATCATTCCGGTGATCATAACCGTCTTTCAGGACAGATCCTTTACATTTATCACCAAAACACCGCCGGCATCCATGCTTTTGAAGAAATCCGCAAAAATTGCCAAGGGGTCGGGTGAACCCCATTT
>JAWOGI010000398.1:0-9955 GCA_046496975.1 Desulfobacteraceae bacterium
CTGCCGCATAGGCCTGGGTTCCCAGGGGATCTTTTTTGTCGGGAAGCCCGAAGATCATCACAGCGGGGATGCCCAGGGAATAAGCCTCTTTAACGATTTTCACCATCATGTCACAGGAGAAATGAAACTGGCCGGGCATGGAGTCGATGGGTTTTTTGATCCCTTTTCCCTCCACGGCAAAGAGGGGGAGAATCAAATCATCCACAAACAGCCGGTTCTCCTGTATCATTTTTCGAAAATTGGGTTTTTCCCTTAATCGTCTGGCCCGGTAATCAGGAAAGAGCATTGTTTACCTCTCTGTTTTTTTTTATATGAAAGCCGTGGTGCGCCGGCAGCCGATCCGGGGTATTGCCCTACGCTCATGGAGTCAGGGCTCCTCTTCGAGTCACGCAGCCCGTCCATGGGCTGCTCCGAGGTGAGCGGCAGCTGTTTAGAGCATCCATGCTCACAGCTGCCGCTCAAAACCGCTACGGGCAAAACCCCGAACCGGCTGCCTCTAATTCGACTTGGCTCCGCGTCTACGACCCGATCTTTGTTCTAAGTACGCAGTTCATGGCCGTTATGATGAAGGCTTCGGCGCGATCTCGTCGTCGGTTAGGAAACAGGCCGGATCACTGTCCCAGGGGTCTCCGGCAACGGATTCAGCCCTGGCCCGGAAGTTGCCCCCGCAGATATCAAGCCACCGGCACCCGGCACACCGTCCCTTGACATGGTTTTTCTTCTCCTTGAGTTTCATGAGAAAATCGTTGGACGTATCGGTCCAGATCTCAGAAAAAGAGCGCTGTTTGATGTTGCCAAGGCTCTTGTCCCGCCAGAACTGATCGGGGAACACCTCGCCGTCCCAGGAGATGCAGCCAAACCCCCTGCCCGAGTTGTTGCCTTCGTTCATCTGGAGCAGTTCCAGCACTTCGGCGGCCTGTTCCGGCGCCTCTTCGAGGAGTTTCAGGTAGAGGTAGGGGCCGTCGGCGTGGTTATCAACGGTGAGGATCTCCTTGGGCTTGTTTTTGTCGTGGAGCTCTTTGGTTCTCTCCATGATAAGATCCAGGGTTTTTCGGGTTTCGGCGTGGCTGAGATCCTCCTTGGCAATTTCCGAGGCCCGTCCCGAGTAGACCAGGTGGTAAAAACAGGCCCTGGGAATCTCCATCTTTTCCAGCAGATCGAAAATTCCAGGTATGTCATCAACATTTCTCTTGTTGATGGTAAACCGCAGTCCCACCTTGATACCGGCTTCCTGGCAGTTCCGGATTCCCTGGAGCGCCTTCTGGAACGACCCCTTGATACCCCTGAACTCATCGTGGACCGGTTCCAGGCCGTCCATGCTGATGCCCACATAGGAGAGCCCGATCTCTTTGAGTGTCCTGGCCTTTTCCCGGGTGATCAGGGTGCCGTTGGTGGAGATCACCGCTCGCATTCCCCGTTTAACGGCGTATGCGGCATAGTCGGCCAGTCTGGGATGGACAAGGGGTTCCCCTCCGGAAAAGAGCACAACCGGGACTCCGAAATCGGCCAGGTCATCCAGCATCTTGTAGCTCTGGTCTTCGGTAAGTTCGTTGTCATAGGAGATGTCTTCGGATTGTGCATAGCAGTGAACGCATTTGAGGTTGCACCGCTGGGTCATGTTCCATACGACCACCGGCTTCTTGTCCTTTGAAAACTGCAGAAGATGGGAGGGAAGCTGGTTTGAATGCCTTGCGTAGCGCAAGGCGTCGGAAGGTTCAACTGTAGAGCAGTAGAGTTTTGAAATTCCAATCATGATATCTCTTCTCTGATAAGGGTGTCTAAAAAATTCCTGTAATCCAGAAGGGCCTGTCTGGAGAGGAAGAACCTGTTTTTTCCTGTTTTTTCGTGGATCAGGTGGAGGCCGTCGTAAAAATCGGTGTACAACTTGGTCATAAGCTCTTCAGAGGTGATGCTGCCTGTGATAAACTGTTCAATGAGAAAATCCACAGCATCCTCTTCAAACACAATGTTGACATCGTGGTCATTGAAAAAATCGATTTCAACTTTTTTTACCGACTCGTAATAGGACTTGATCTTCTGGATGGCAGTGCCAAGTTCGGTGACATGGGCGCAGAAATAGTCGGCCACCAGCCGGCTCCTCTCCCGGGAGAGGGTCAGTCCGTGCCTTATGGAGAGGTTTTTCCAGTTTTCCGTAATATACGAGATGATATACTCTCTCTCCTCTTTCAGGGTTTCCTGGTAGAGGGTATCCAGTGTTTCACCTTTTTGACCGGAGTGGATTTCTGCAAGCTCGGTTTCAGGAGAGTCCACCACCGCTCTTGTAATGGTAAACCTGGATACGGGGGTGGAGGGCAGCTCTTTTTCAAAGGGCATCAGGGCGTTTTCCACAACACTGACAAGGCCTCTGGCACCGGTGTTTTCTTTGAAAGCCCGGTCGGCAAAGGCTTCAAGTGCCCCCTGGGTAAAGAGAATGTCTATCCCATAGGCGGCAAAGTCAAGCCGCTTGCCAAGAATTACAGGATTGTTGGGCATTCTCAAAATGGAGAGCAGATCGTTCCGGGACAATTCATCCAGGACGCATCGCACCGGCAGCCTGCCGATGAATTCCGATTCAAACCCGAAAGCCACCAGATCCTCGGACTTGAGCTGTTTTAAGAGCGCTTCGGGTTTGGCGCTCTTGGCAAGGGTGGCGCCGAACCCCATGGACTGCTTTGTCACCCGCCTGCTGATAATTTCAGTGATTTCGGAAAATGCGCCGCTGACAATAAAGAGGATGTTGGCCGTGTTCACCTGTTTTTTTGATCGCTTGCCGGTTTTCTGGAAGCTGTCCAGCTCCTGCATCATGGAGACCGGATCATGGGGGACTTTCAGATCCACATCGGTCTCTTCCATGGGTTTCAGCAGGGCCCTCTGGACCCCTGTGCGGGAGATGTCCGATCCCCTGAAGCTGCCGGATGCGGCAATCTTGTCAATCTCGTCGATGTAGACAATACCGCACTGGGCAAGTTCAATATCATCATCGGCCTCTTTGACCAGATCCCTGATCAAATCCTCGATATCCCCGCCAACATACCCGGTTTCGGAAAATTTCGTGGCGTCCCCCTTGACAAAGGGAACTCCGATTTTCTTGGCAATGAGTTTGACAAGGTAGGTTTTGCCCACACCAGTGGGGCCGAGCATGAGGATATTGGATTTTATTTTTCCGGTGATGTTCTCCCGGTACTCCTCTCTGGTTTCACTCTGCTTGATGCGGTTGAAGTGGGTGCAGATCTTGGTGGCAAGAACAGCCTTGGCCGTGTCCTGCTTGACAATGTACTGGTCAAGGTAGGCGATCAGCTCCATGGGCTTCAGGTCAAAGTCCATGAGTTTTTTACGGCCGTGGCGTTTCTCTTTTCCCGTAACCGGAGCCTGTTTGGGAAGCAGGGAAGGGGAGACAATCTTTACATTGCCCCCGAATTTCTTGTTGAGAAATTCCCCCAGCTCTTTTTCGATTTTTTTGGGATCGGGTCTGTTGTCATTCATCATGGCACCAAATATAAGTATAAAGACGGTTTGTTCAAGGCGTATTTTGACTTTTTGTTTTTTTTCGGGCAAACAGCATACACGGTTTTCCTGTGGATCGCAACACAACAGATGAGGGGAGCTGTTTTGACTTGAATCCCATGGCCCGGCAGCCGCAGGGAAGGGCAGGGTCCCATGTGATATAGTAGTGGCGGCAGGTATAGCAGTTTATTCTCTTTTTTTTTGTCCTGTTTTTTTTTGTCATGGCTACATCAAAAAAAAAAGCCGCGAACTTTACTTTTAAAGTGCGCGGCTTTTATATTATGTGGTGCCGAAGGGGAGATTTGAACTCCCACGGGTCGCCCCACACGCCCCTCAAGCGTGCGTGTCTACCTATTCCACCACTTCGGCATATTTTTTTATTTGTTTTCTTGACCCGTGCTCTGGTTTTCGCCAGGGGCTGTGACAGGGGCCTTGGTATCCGGCATGATCGAGCTGTCTGACTTGTGGCTTGCCGTGTAGGCCAGAGTCAGGGAGGTCAGCATAAACAGTATGGCAACACCTGTTGTGATCTTGCTCAGTATGGTTGCCGGTCCTGCGCTTCCAAAGAGGGCCTGACTTCCCCCACCGCCGAGGGAGGCTCCCATGGATGCGCCCTTGCCAGTCTGGAGCAGGACGATGAGGATGAGAAAAATGCAGGCAAATATGTGTAACGCTATTATCAAACTCGACATAAAGAATCTATCTCTCTGTTTTGAAATTTATTATCCTGATAAACTTGTCTGCATCAAGGCTCGCCCCGCCAACCAGGGCGCCGTCAACATCTTCCAGGGCCATCAGGTCTGATACATTCTCAGGCTTGACAGAGCCACCGTACAAAATTCTGATGGCATTTGCAAGGGTTTTGTCAAAAAGCTCTTCCATCAGGGTTCTGATATGCCGGTGAACTTCATTAACCTGGTCGGGAGTTGCCGTCCTGCCCGTACCGATGGCCCATACAGGCTCGTAGGCAAGGACAAGTGATCCCAGTTGCTCAGAACGAAACCCTTTTAACCCATTTCTTACCTGTTTGTCAAGCACAGAAAAGGTTTTTTTTTCATCTTTTTCCGTTTCACTTTCTCCGACGCAGAGCACAGGGGCCAGACCGGCGTTTAGGGCGGCCTTTACCTTGAGGTTTATGGACTGGTCGGTTTCATTGAAGTAAAGTCGTCTTTCTGAATGGCCGACAATGACATAATCGGCACCCGCAGCCCGGATCATCTCTGCAGAGACCTCTCCGGTGTAGGCGCCTTCTGTTTCATGGAACAGATTCTGGGCCCCGGTTTTAACCTTTCCCCGCCGTGTTTGTTCGGACACCAGGGGAAGGGAGAGAAAGGTCGGGGCGATCATGATTTCAACATCTTCTGTCTTACGGGTAAGATCGGTAAGTCTTTCAGCCGTTTCAACAGCTTCAGGGCCGGTTTTGAACATTTTCCAGTTGCCGGCGATTAACGGTGTTCTGCTCATGACGTCTCCTGAGTTAAAGGGTTTTTCCCACCATGGCGGCAAGGTCGATCATCCGTGCCGAGTAGCCCGCCTCGTTGTCATACCACGCGTAGACCTTGACCATGGAGCCCAAAACGTCTGTGCTCATGGCGTCCACAATGGAGGAGGCCGGATTGCCGTTGTAATCGATGGAAACAAGGGGGAGTTCGCTGTATTCGAGTATTCCGGCAAGCTCGGATTGGGACGCGTGCTTCAAGGCGCTGTTCACCTCTTCTCTGGTCGCCGGTCTTTCGACAACAGCAACAAGGTCAACAAGGGAGACATTGGGTGTGGGGACCCGCACGGAGAGCCCGTTGAGTTTGCCTTCGAGTTCCGGAAGGACAAGGGAGACGGCCTTTGCCGCTCCTGTTGTCGTGGGAATCATGGACGCGGCAGCAGACCTGGCTCTCCTCAGATCCTTGTGGGGAAAATCGAGAAGTTTCTGGTCCCCGGTATAGGAATGGATCGTTGTCATCATTCCGTTGACAATGCCGAAGTTTTCCAGAAGGACCTTGGCCACCGGGGCCAGGCAGTTGGTGGTGCACGAGGCGTTGGAGATGATCCGGTGGGATCCGGGGTCGTACTGATCCTGGTTGACTCCCATGACAATGGTAACGTCCGGATCAGGGGATGGTGCTGAAATGATAACTTTTCCGGCCCCTGCAGCGATGTGCCTCTGGGCGGCTTCCCTCTCCCGGAACAGCCCGGTACATTCGGCAGCAACGTCGATACCGGCCTCTGCCCAGGGGATTTTCTCCGGATCTTTCATGGACGAAACCCTGATTTTTCGACCGTCAACAATGATGGCACCGTCTGCCGATTCCACCTTGCGGTTCAGCCGTCCGTGGACGGAATCGTAGGAGAGGAGGTGGGCAATGGTTTTTGTGTCGGTGAGATCGTTGATGGCAGCCACTTCAAGGTCAGGGGTGTCCAGGGCAGCCCTGAAAACCATTCTGCCGATGCGGCCAAATCCGTTTATTCCAAGTTGTATGGTCATGGGTCAATTCTCCTTGGGAAAAAGAGTTTCTTGTAAAATCTGGGGGAATTGTGATTTATGGATAACTGTGATTGCTCTTTGTCAAGTGCGCTTGCTTCCCTTTAAAATGCCGCTGGCAAGGGAGATGCTTTTTTTGCCATGTTCCACAAGCAGCACGGCGGCCTCGGAAATTTCCATCTTTTCCCTGATATTGACGGCCTTGATGAGCATGGGAAGGTTGACCCCCGAGATGACCTCCACCGAGCCCTCCTGGAGGAAGGAGTAGCTGAGGTTTGACGGGGTGCCGCCAAACATGTCCGTCAAGATGATCACCCCCTGATTGCTTTGAAGTTTTTTTATGCCCTGTTTGATTTTTTTGTGTAAATCGTCTGCATTCTCCTTGATATTGATGGAGATAAAAGAGGTCCTTTCCAGTTTTGCGTCAAGAATAAATTCCGCAGAATCGATCAATGCCTGGCCTAGATTTTCGTGTGTGACAACTAAAATACCCGTCATTTTTCCTTTATATCCCTGTCTATGTCCCTGTGAATGATTTCAGGTTTGAGTCCCTTTTCATTTAAATGTTCAAAGATGTTCCGTGCGATGACAACGCTTCTGTGCCGCCCTCCTGTGCATCCAACGGCAATGGTCAGATACGCCTTTCCCTCTTTTTGGTACAGCGGAACGAGAAAGTCCAGCAGGTCCAGGTATTTTTCAAGAAAAACCCGGGCCTCTCTGGTGTTCAAGACAAACGACCGGACACCTTTTGATTCTCCGTCCTGGTTTTTCAGCTCCGGCATGAAATAGGGGTTTGAGAGGAACCGCATGTCCACGATCAGATCAGTGTCCATGGGTACCCCGTATTTGTACCCGAAGGAGAGGATGTTGAGCTTCATTTTCGGGACGGTTTCAGACCGTTTCCCGGCAATGGCGATGATTTCCGATTTGAGCTGGTGCACGTTGACATCGGTGGTGTCGATGATCGTGTGGGAGCTGTTCCGGATGGATGTCATCATCTTTTTTTCAGCCCTGATGCTCTCCAGAAGGCTTTTTTCATTGGAGACCGGGTGGTGGCGCCGGGTCTGACTGTATCGTTGTAAGAGGGTATCTTCGTTTGCCTCAAGAAAGATGATTTCAGCGTTGTACCCCTTGGCGCTTAACCGGTCGTGGATTGAGGAGATCGTTGAGAGAAAATTTTTTGCCCGCATGTCCATGACAAAGGCAAATCCGTTGATACCAGGGTCGTTTTTCATGGGAAGATCGAGGAATTTGGGCAGCAGTTCCGTTGGCATATTGTCAACGCAGTAAAAGCCTGCATCTTCAAATGCTGCCATGGCAGTGCTTTTTCCTGATCCTGAAAGGCCGGTTAGTATGAAAATCTTGTGGTTTTTCATTTAAAATTCTTCATCATATTTTTCGATGGTCCGGGCAATCTCTTCTGCCGATTTTCCCAGTCTCAAGTTTTTTTTAAACTCTTTCTGTTTGAGGAGTTTTGACAGCTGGGCCAGTACCCGTAAATGGTTTCCCGTGGAGTTCTCCGGTGTTACCAAAAGGAAAAAGATGTGAACCGGCTTGTGGTCCAGGGCGTCAAATTCAACCCCTTCACGGCTGATGCCGATGCCCACGACAACCGTTGTTATGGCGGCAAGTTTGCCGTGGGGAATGCCGATGCCGCCGCCTATACCGGTGCTGCCCAGCCTCTCCCGCTCAAGAAGCACCTTTACAATATCTTTTTTCTCTGCGCCTGCCGTTGCAGCAACGGACTCGGCCAGTTCTTCCAGAACCCCTTTTTTGTCCCTGGATTGAAGGTCGGCAATGATCGAATTTTTGTCAAGCAGATCTGAAATTTTCATAATTTAGCGTTTTTTTCGTTTTTAAATAAATTGTGGAAATGTTCGATGCCAGGCGCTTTGGTGAGATTCTCCGGGCGGCGCCCGTATAAATCGCAGGCAACCCCCTTTGTCAAAGCCCGAAAGGCAGTCCAAAGGGGGTGCACTGTTGGTCAGCAGGAAATAAAACCCCGCTACCGCGGATGGATAAGTCCAAAATTGCCGTCATTTCGCTTGTACAGAACGTTTACCCGTTCTGTCCTTGCATTGCTGAAGACAAAAAAGTTGTCCCTGCCGGATTGAAGCTCAACAACGGCATCATCAATATCAAGGGGTTTGAAGTCAATCTCTTCCATGACAATTTCATTGTCATTAAAACTGTCGGTTTCAAAGGCATCAACTTCCTTGATGCTCTTTTTTTTGCCGGACATGTGCCGTTTTACCTTCTCCTTGTTTTTTTTGATCTGGGCCTTTACCTTGTCGGCAAGGGCATCAATGGAGGCATACATGTTTTCCGACTCTTCCGTGGCGTGAATTTTCAGTTTGTCGCAGATAAGGGTTATCTCTGCAATGTGTCTTATCTTTTCCACAGACAGGACAACATTGGCTTCGGCAGGGTGGTCAAGCATTTTGTCAAAGCGGTCAACCTTTTTTTGAACATACGCTTTTAAAGCATCAGAAGGATCGATTTTCTTAAAAGTTACTGATGTCTGCATAAAATAACCTCCCTAAAATTGTTTTCGTTTGCTGGATGGAAGAATATGAAGCATTTCCCTGTATTTTGCAACGGTTCTCCGGGCAATCTTTATATTCGCCTTTTCCAGAAGTTCTGACAGCCTGCTGTCACTGTATGGATTCGACGGGTCCTCCTGCTCGATCAAAACCTTGATCTTCTCCTTGACACTGGCGGAGGCCATGGAATCCCCGCTGGAGCGGTTGATGGAGCTGTTGAAAAAAAACTTCAGCTCAAAAAGGCCCTGGGGGGTAAACGCGTATTTGTTGGTGGTTACCCGGCTGATGGTTGACTCGTGCATCTCTATGTCTTCGGCAACGTCCCTTAAAATCATCGGTTTCAGATGGGCAATGCCATTGTCAAAAAAGTTTCTCTGAAACTTTATGATGCTTTCCATCACCGAATAGATGGTTTTCTGGCGCTGGTGGATGCTCTTGACAAGCCAGGAGGCAGACTGCATCCTCTCGTTGAGGTAGGCCTTTGCCTCTTTGGAGATCTCCCTGCCGTTGGCCACGGTTTCCCGGTAAAAACGGCTTACCTTGAGTTTCGGCAGGCCGTCATCGTTCATCACTATTTTGTAATCGTCCCCTTCCTTGTAGACGTAGATGTCCGGGGTGATGTAGTGGGGGTCGTCCGTGTTGAACTGTCTGCCGGGTTTTGGTTCCAGGTTTTTGATGATGTTGACCGCCGCCGTAACGCTCTCCACGGAGATGTTCAGGGTGCTGGCGATTTTTTTGTAATTCTTGTTTTCCAGGTTTTTCATGTGGCCTGAAATGATTCTTTCAAGGAGCTTGTTTTTTATGCCAAGATGATCTATCTGGAGGAGCAGGGACTCCCTGAGATCCCGGGCGCAAATGCCTGAAGGCTCGAAGGTCTGCATTATGCCAAGCAGTTCTTCGACTTTTTCAGGGGCAAAGGGGCCTTCCTCGGCAATCTCTTCGACGGAGGCGCAGAGATACCCGTCAATGTTGAGGTTGCCGATGATCAGACTGCCGATTTTCTCCTGCTCGCTGGTGACCCCGTGCATGAGCAGCTGCCACTGCAGGTGGCTTCCCAGGGTTTTTTTGCTGCTGGTAAAGGCTTCATAATTGGTGGCTTCGACATTGGGATCCGTTTCGGCATAGGCCTTGCCCGTGGAGTTGTACTCGTTAATATAGTTTTCCCAGTCGCTGTCCTTGTCCACCTTTTCTTCGATGGTGACTTCCTTGACATCGTCACTGGTCTTTTCCTTTTCCTGCTCGTTTTCAGAAAGCTCCGTCTCTTTTACACCGTCCTCTTCAAGGGCCGGATTTTCCTCCATCTCCTGCTGGATCATGCTGGCCAGTTCCAGGCGGGAGAGCTGGAGAAGCTTGATAGCCTGCTGCAGCTGGGGCGTCATGACAAGCTGCTGGGTGAGCGTCAGGTTTTGTTGTAGTCCTATTCCCATATCAG
>JAWOGI010000197.1:0-2514 GCA_046496975.1 Desulfobacteraceae bacterium
GCTTTTTTGTACCTCCGCGTTCTCGCCGATCATTGTTCACTCATCAATATTCTGGCCTGAAACGTCAATTTTTTGGCCTGAATCGTGAACAACAAAAAATGATTTAGTGCTATCTAACTTATTTAGTCTCTTCAAATTAAAGGCCTTGTTTCATTTCAGTTCAGGTAATCTATTAAAGGAGTTTGTTTCAATGGGTTCTATCCAATTGCGATGGTTGCGGTCAGGGATCGGTTTGTTGCTGGTTTGCATGTTAAGCGCAGGTCAGGCAGTGGCCGAAGAAGATCCAATACAGGCCGGCAATGTGGTGGTCACCGCTACCAAGACCGATCATCTCATAGAGGATGTACCGGTTAAAACCGAGGTGATTACCCGCCGGGAAATTGAAGACAGGAAGCTCAAGACGCTGCAGGAGGCACTGGAACATGTGCCCGGTCTCAGGGTTGATATGGACAGCGGGTCATGGGGCGACAAGGGCAAGGTCAGCATCAGAGGCATGGAGTCCAGGCATGTGCTGATACTTGTGGATGGTCACCGTATTTATGGCGGCCATGATGCATCCGTGGATTTACAGTCTTATCCCATGGAAATGATCGAACGGATCGAGGTGGTCAAGGGGCCTGGCTCCGCCCTTTACGGAAGCGAGGCAATGGGCGGGGTGATCAATGTCATCACGCGCAAGGCGGAAGGCGGAAAGGATTTTTCCGCATCTGCGGCTGCAGGCAGTCGAAACCGGCGGATCATGGAAGCCACCGGCAGCTGGAAAAGCAACGGCATGGGATCGGTTTTGAGTTATACTTCTAAGCATTCAGACGGCGTTGATTCAGATTATGATCAATACAAGGAGAATACGATTCAGGGGACACTCAGTTATGATTTGTCGCCCCGGGCGGAGATCAGCCTGAAACCATATTTTTCCGAACACCGGATGGACTATGAGGACCGGATCCAGCAGCGCGTGGGCGTAAACCCGTCCTGGCAATGGAAGCCGGATAATTTGTCAACTCTTCGGTTATGGGGTTCATGGTTTAGATATGATCATGAAAGCAGCGATGAGCAAACCGGTGAAACAGCAACCGAATATGCCCATGACATGTATGAAACGGAAATCAATTACAGCCGTTTGTTTTTCGGCCGTCACCTTTTGACGCTGGGGTCCCAGTTTGAGCGCGAAGAGCGCGATGATAAAATAAAGGAATACGAAGCGGAAGAAGATGTGCTGAGTTTTTTTGTTTCAGATGAAATCGATTTCAACCCCTTGGTGCTGGTGCTCGGGGTGCGGGTGGACGAGCATGACGAGTGGGGATCCGAGGTCACGCCGAAGTTCAGTATTGCCTATCGGGTAAGCGATGCCGTCAAGCTCCGCAGTTCCGTGGGCCGGGGGGTTAACGCGCCAACGCTGAGCAAGCTTTACGGTCAGTGGCGCATGGGACCCTACGCGGTTCAGCCCAATCCCGACCTGGAGCCGGAGGAATCCTGGGGCTATGACATTGGTGCGGACTGGAACCCGACCAAAAATATTTCCCTGTCAGCTACTTTGTTCCAAAATGAGGTGGACAACCTGATTGTTTCCCGCATGATTCGTCAGGGAGCACCTCCCTGGGATCTGGTATGGGAAAATGTGGAAAAAGCCCGGATCCGCGGGGTGGAATTCAGTACTGCCATCGTTGTCACCGACGATTTAACGGCGGATTTTGGCTATACTTATCTGGATACGGAAAATCTGGATACGGGCATGGAGTTGGGAGAGCGGCCGGTGCATCAGGTCAGCATGCGTCTGGGCTATTTCTGGCGGCAATACGGCATTTCAGCTTTTCTGGAAGGCCAATACCGGGGTCGCCGGTATGCCGATGAGGACAATGAAGAACGCCTGGATGAATATGCGGTTTTTGATATCGTCTTAAACAAGGATTTCGGAGATCATTACCAGGGGTTTGTGCGGGTGGATAATATCTTGAATAAAAAAGACGTTACAGATGCCTATGATGTTGATGGCACTGAATTTTTGGCCGGTGTGCAAATGAATTTCTAGAATGCGGCTGAAAAACATTTGCGGTGTTGTTTTTAAAGCCATTTGCCGGACAGCGCAAAAAGCAAGAGGTGGCAATTAAAAAAATGAAAGCAAATGAGAAAAAATCAATCATTCGGCCGGCTCGGGTCCCTGTGCACTTTCTGGTGTTTCTGGTGCTCATGGCCGGGGTTGTCCGGGCCGGGCAGAGCCCGCTGGATATTCACCAGACAGCGGAAAAGGAAATCTCAGAACGCCAAAAAATGCAGCAGCACGAGGAGCAGTGGACTGAGCGGAAGCAGTCATTGAAAAGGCGTTACCAGGAGCTTGAGTCCCAAATACAAACCATGAAGACACGAAAAGATCGTTTGTCCGACAAACTTGATCTGCGGAGACAGAAGGTGAACGGCATGGAGCAGACCATTGTAGAATCAGACCGGGTCAAAAAAGAGCTTCAGTCCACCCTGGAGAGTATCGCCGCCCGACTGGATCGATTTGTGGAAAACGAC
>JAWOGI010000308.1:0-4518 GCA_046496975.1 Desulfobacteraceae bacterium
CCGCTTCCAGGGAGCACATGCCCCGGTAGAACTTTATACAGTACCTGTCCGGAAGGGCCTTGTCCATGCCGGCCAGTTCTGCCGCAGCTTCCTCTGCAGGGCGGTTTTCATGGATGTGTCTGGCGGCAAACATGGCAATGCTGCTGTTTGCTGCCCTCTCACGGAAGGCCGTCCCCGGCACCATGGAGTAAAAGGCCGGGATGCCCAGGCGGGGGTCTGTGGTCTGTACGGTGATCAGCTCCTGCCCGTTCTTTTCCAGTGCCCGGGTGATGGCCCCTATCTCTTCTTTGATATTGGTGCTGGAGATGTCAGGCAGCTGGTCGAGCTTTACCCGCCTGGCTTTTCCGCTTTTCCCGGGGGCAATGAGGTAGTCGGCCTCCTTGGGACTTTTGAATTTCGGCAGGCCGCTGGCCAGGTAGCTGGATGCGGTGTTGAAATCCCCGGCCAGCTGGGCCACCTCTGTGAGGGCCCGGCTCATGGCCTTGTCAGGACTGGTTGCCGTGCCGGCGGTCCAGACCATCTCGCTTGTGTGGGGAAAGGTGGACGGGTCAAAGGCCAGGATGCCGACGGTTGGAATCCCAGTGTCTAGTGAAAAATCGGTGATATACAGCTCCACTCCGGCCCGGTTGAACTTGTCCACCAAAGCTTTGGTGGAGGGATTGGCAATGGATTCCGGGTCGATGAACACAGGTGACGGTCTGTTCTTGTCCACAAGGGCCGATACGTGGCGCTCTACAATTTCGCATGCTCCCTGGCAGATGGCCTCTTCGTTGCCGTTGCCTGCAGATGAGCCGTTGAATTCGTTGATCATGAAAAACCAGTCCAGGGGGATGAGCATCTCTTGGTTCCGGGTGAAGTTGTACGCCTTTGCCCACTTGAATTGAATCCTGGAAAAAATCGCCTCCAGGGCTTCCAACTCTTCATTTCCGGCCTGGTCGGCAACGGATTTTGCGATCAGTTCAAAGGGGAGAGCCTCATGTTTGACATTGGCATAGGTGTCGTATATGAAATTGCTTTTTTCTTCCATGAACGAGTAGAGGCTGAACCGCTCGGCCAGCTCCATTACGGCGCTTGCCTCGGCAAGAACAGGGGTGGTGCCCTTGCCCATCTGTTTTCTGGTGTGGGTGAGCCTTTCGGCATCATGGCCGCATATGCTGAAGTAGACGGGGATTCCCAGTCTGTTGTTGTCTATTCTCCGGGTGGTTTCCAGAATTTCAAGACCTGCTGCTGCACACTTCTCCTTGAAAACCGCCATGGTTTTTTCCGGAGACAGAATCTTTTCGTGGTCTGTGCCGTCAAGTTTAAATGCATTTTTTATTTCAATTGGCATGGTTTGACCCCCCTGGTCTGTGCTGGTTGCCCGGTGGCAAATACCCGGGCATGTAAAAAATATTTGACATTCCCTTGTTGGTGTCTGTATACTTGAGTCTGTGCTTCGTGTTTAAACTTGTTTTTTGCCAAACAAGAAGTATATAATAACAACCGGAGATTTGCAAGGGTAAAATTCATGGAAAGAAGAGCCAGTGTGCACCGCACCACAAAAGAGACTGATATACAGCTGGAAATAGACCTTGACGGATCAGGCAAGGTTGCCGTTGCAACCCGGATCCCCTTTTTCGATCACATGCTTACCCTTTTGGCGGTTCACGGGTTTTTTGATCTTTCCCTGACGGTTCACGGTGACATCGAGGTTGATTTTCACCATACGGTGGAAGATGTCGGTCTTGTCCTTGGCCGGGCGTTTTCCGAGGCCCTGGGCGGTCGAAGGGGGATCTGCCGCTACGGCACCGGTCAGGTGCCCATGGATGAGGCCTTCTCAAGGGTCAATGTGGATCTTTCCAACCGTCCTTTTCTCGTCTACACCCTTCCTGACCCCATCAGGGTGCCGGGTCCCTTTGATGCTTACCTTGCCAAAGAATTTTTTCGAGCCTTTTCAGTCCAGGGGGGGATGAACCTGCATATCCATGGGGAGTACGGGGAGAATGAACACCACATACTCGAATCCATGTTCAAGGCAACGGGGAGAGCGCTTCAGGGGGCCTGCTCCATGGATCCCCGGATCACCGGAGTTCTGTCAAGCAAAGGCGATTTGTAACCGGCAGTTTCTGATCATGAGCCTCAATGATGCCGGCGACCCGATGATCAGTGCAGTGAGATCCACGGAATTGTATTATGATCCCGGAAAAACGGCAATGCCCCCTTGTGGGGCGGCCTTTGGCGGTTTGTGTCTCACATTGCAAAGGCAGAGTGTTGACATTTAAGCACCAGTAGTTATTTTGGTGTTTAATCTATTACCTTTGCTTTTGGAGTTTTTGTTCCCTATACATGCTTATTCCTGAAGATAAAATTTCAGAGATCCTCAACAGGGCCGATATTGTCGATGTCGTATCAGACGCTGTTGCCTTGAAAAAGTCGGGTCAAAATTATTTCGGGGTGTGTCCATTTCACAGCGAAAAAACACCCTCTTTTTCTGTAAGCCCGCAAAAACAGATTTTTTACTGTTTTGGATGCGGTGCCGGCGGCAATGTTTTTTCGTTTTTGATGAAACACCATGGACTTGTTTTTCCCGAAGCCGTCAAGATGCTTGCCAGGAAGTACTCCATTGAGGTTGAAACAGAGGCCATGGATCCCGGGGTCAAGAAAAAGATGGTTCTCCGGGAGGGGCTTTTCCGTCTCAACAGCAGGGTCAGTGAGCATTATTTTCAAACGCTTAAAACCAGCACCAGGGCCGGGGCGGCCCGGGAGTATCTTGCCGCCCGGAAGATCAGTGAGGAAACCATTGAGCTTTTTCAGATCGGTTATGCCCCTGATGCCTGGGATGATATGGTCACCTTTTTCCGGAAGCTCAAGCTTGGCAGACGTCTTGCCGAGGCCTCCGGTCTGGTGCTGCCCAAAAAAATGAAAAACGGGTATTACGATCGGTTCAGGAACAGGGTCGTGTTTCCGATTTTTGATGTGAACATGCAGGTGGCCGGTTTCGGGGGACGGGTGATGGACGATGGGGTTCCCAAGTACCTCAATTCCCCTGAAACCCCTGTGTACAATAAAAGCAGGATTCTTTACGGCCTTCACCAGTCAAAAACCGCCTGCCGTCAGGAGGGGGTTGTCTATATTGTTGAGGGGTATTTTGATTTTCTCTCCCTTTACCAGCACGGAGTGAAAAATTCCGTGGCAACCCTTGGCACGGCCCTGACCGACGAGCATGTCAGGGTGCTGAAAGGGTATGCGTCAAAGATGGTTCTGGTGTTTGACTCGGACGCAGCCGGGGTCAATGCTGCCAGGCGCAGTGTGAAAACATTTGCCCGCCAGGGGGTGGAGCTTGGCATCCTTGTGCTGCCCAGGGGAAAAGATCCGGATTCCTTTGTGTGTGAATACGGTAAAGCGGCCTTTGAAGAGGCGGCGGCCGGGGCAATGGCGGTTATTCCCTTTCTTACCGAGGTTGCCCTTGAAAAACACGGCCGTTCCATTGAGGGGAAGATCAGGGTGCTCAACGACATCAAGCAGAGCATTGCAGAGGTTGAGGACAGCGCAGCCAGGTCTTTGTATATACGGGAGATTTCCGACCGCCTTGGTCTGGATGAAAATGCGGTCCTGGAAAAGGTGAGAACCGCCGGCGCCGGCATAACCGCTGCCGACGGGGACTTTCAAAGCCAGGAAACCGGAGAGCTTGAATCGGACAAACGGGAGAAGCAGATGCTCTCTTTGATGATCCAGGAGAGCACCGTAAGAGAAGAGATCCGTAAAAAAAATATTCTCGACTATTTTTTTTCTGAACGGTTACGGCGGATTGGCAGTGAAGTGGTGGGGTGTGACAGCCAGGGTTCCTTGCTGGCTGCGGATCTGATGTCTTGTCTGGAAAACAGTGAAGACCAGGAACTCATCGCCTCCCTTGCCATGATAGAAGTGCCCGGGGTGGACAATCTTTATGAAAAATCCGTCTCGTTAATGAAAAGAATTGTCAAGATCAGAAACAAGCGGGATAACCGTCTGGCAGATAAAATAAAAAAAGCGGAACAGGGTGGTAATTCGGAGCTTTCATTGGAGCTGCTTGCCAAGCGGCAGATGGAGGTCAGGAAATTGCACGGATATGAAAAATAAAAAGCCTTTGGGGGGCATTGTTTATGGCAGCAGAATCGGTTGAATCCAGGGGGAATGAGACTGTTTCCAAAGAGGTGTTGAAAAAATTGATTGCAAAGGGGAAAAAACAGGGTTGTCTCTCCTATTCCGAAATTAATGAAGCCATTTCCGATGATTTAAAATCTTCTGAGGACCGTATTAACCGTGCATATCTTGGTATAAGTGTCACACTTATTGCAAGCATTGCATTGGTTAGACCTGTCCCAAGGATACTAACAACAACTATTACTAATAGAAGCCATGGAAAAGACATAATCACATCGCAAATACGCATGATAATCGCGTCTGTATAGCCTCCAAAATATCCAGAAATTAATCCTAATATTCCTCCGACACCAAGACCTATTCCTACTGCCAAAAACCCAACATATAAGGCAACTC
>JAWOGI010000014.1:0-3158 GCA_046496975.1 Desulfobacteraceae bacterium
CTTGTCTTTTGAAATGGACCTGCGCGGTTGATTGAAAATGTAAGTTTACAGGAAAAGAGAGTGCCATATGGCCCAGGACAAAACAAAGGGAATACGCATAAGAATTTTTGCTGTTGAAGCTGTTTTCTTGCTTTTTGTTCTGCTGCTCGGGGTAAAGGCGTACCATATCCAGGTGATTGACGGGGATATACTGAGAAAAAAAGCCGAGAGCGAGTATACCGGGTTCATCGAGGTCCAGGGCAAAAGGGGGGAAATTTTCGACAGAAACAACACCCGCCTGGGAACCACCATTGATGCCTATTCCGTTGCTGTCTCTCCTGTTAAAATCACCACTCCGGCAGAAGATGCCAGGGTCCTTGCAGAAATTTTAAACCTTGATGCCGGAGAGGTTGAACCGATTCTGGCGTCGAACAAACGGTTTGCATGGATCAAGAAAAGGATCTCTCCGGATCAGGCTGACAGAATAAGGAAATTGAAAATAGACGGTGTTTTTTTTAAAAATGATGCGATCCGGTTTTATCCCAACCGAACCCTTGCCGCCCAGGTCGTCGGTTTTACAGGAAACGACGGCAACGGCCTGGAAGGGATCGAGTATCAGTACAATGATCTGCTCAAGGGGTCGGATGTGAGGATCAACATCACAAAGGATGCAAAGGGCAACTATTTTGATACGGAAAAAAGGCTGAAAAACCGTTACAAGGGAGAATCCATAGGTCTTACCATAGATTCTGCCATCCAGTACATCGCCGAGTCCGCCCTGAAAAAGTCGGTGGTAAAGAACAGGGCCGCCTCGGGCATGGCCATTGTCATGCAGCCGAAAACCGGTGAAATCCTTGCCATGGCCCATTATCCCCAGTTTAACCCCAACGTGTTTTCAGACTACTCCAGGAGGCGGTGGCGGAACAGGGCCATCACCGATCCCTTTGAGCCGGGTTCCGTCATGAAGGTGTTTGTTGCAGCCGCTGCCATGGATCGGGGATATTGCACCCCGAAATCGATTTTTTTCTGTGAAAACGGTGCCTACCGGGTCGACCGCTCCATTGTCCATGACACCCATGACCACGGGTGGCTGACCTTGAGCCAGATCATCAAGTATTCCAGCAATATCGGCGCTGTTAAAATCTCTGAAACCACGGGAAAGAAAGCGCTGTTTGACGCCCTCTCTTCTTTTGGGTTCGGTAAAGAGAGCGGCATCAACTGCCCCGGAGAGACCACAGGCACCCTCTCTTCGTACAGGAGATGGTCCAATATCGATGCCGGAGCCATTTCTTTTGGCCAGGGAGTCTCTGTGTCCGGGATTCAGCTGATCTGCGCCGTATCGGCCATTGCCAACGACGGGCTGCTCATGAAGCCCCGTCTTGTCAAAAAGATCTATTCCAACACCAAACGGGTGAAACAGGAGTTTTTTCCTGCGTCTGTGAAACAGGTGATTTCTTGCAAGAGTGCCAAAAGGATAAAAGAGATGATGCGGCGGGTTGTTGAACCCGAAGGCACCGGCACCCAGGCGGCTGTAAAGGGGTACTCGGTGTGCGGAAAAACCGGAACTGCCCAGAAAGTGGCAGAGGATGGAAGCGGGTATTCAAAAAAAAATTACACGGCGGTTTTTGCAGGGTTTGCCCCGAAAACAGCACCGGAGCTGGCCGTTCTGGTGGTCATTGATGAACCGAGGAAGCACCACTATGGAGGGGTTGTTGCCGCCCCCGTGTTTCAGCAGATTCTGGCCGAATCTTTCAACCACCTCAACATCCCTCCGGACATGGGTCAGGAGCGGCTTGTTGCAAAAATGTCAGAAGGGGGCAGGCATTGAGACTCTCCTACCTTGTAAAGGAAACAGCACCGGTGTGGGAGCGAACCCTGGTTCCCGGGTCATGGCCCGGGGATGACCCCAAGGTCTTTTCGGTCCACTGCCGGGCAGCCGATGTGTTGCCCGGAGGGCTCTTTATTGCCATCAAGGGGTTTACGGCAGACGGCCACGACTATGTTGACGAGGCCGTTGAAAGGGGGGCCGTGGCAGTGGTGGCACAGAAACGGGTGGCAACCCCGGCAAGGCTGGTGGTGGTGAGAGATACCAGAAAGGCCATGGCATCCATTGCAGCCAGGTTCTACAACAATCCTTCCCGGGAGCTTGTTGTCACAGGAATCAGCGGTACAAACGGCAAAACCACCACCGTGTGGATTCTGGAAACGATCCTGGCTGGGGCGGGTTTGAAGACCGGTGTCATCGGTACGGTGAACCTGCGGTATGACGGAAAAATCTTTGACAATTCCGTAACAACCCCTGAATCCCTGGATCTTCAGAAAATCCTTTTTGATATGAAAAACAGCGGTGTCACCCATGTGATCATGGAGGTTTCCTCCCACGGCATCGACCTGAAACGGATCAACCATTGTGCCTTTGACGGGGCGGTGTTCACCAACCTAAGTCAGGATCACCTGGATTATCACAAAACAATGAAGCAGTACTTTAACTGCAAAAAGCGCTTTTTCACACGTCTTGTCCCGGAAGGGGGGAAAAAAGCCGCTGCTGTGATCAACGTGGATGATGAAAAGGGCGCCGAGATTGCCCGTGCCCTAAGCTACGATACATACCGGGTTACCACCGGAAGAGACGGAGAGATCAGCTGCCACGATCCGGTCACGGATCTTTCCGGGGTCAGGGGAACCCTTTGCATCGGTGATGGTTCCGTCTCCTTTGCATCACACCTCATCGGACGGTTCAACCTGGAAAACATCCTCTGCGCTGCCGGTGCCGCCCATGTCCTCGGCATTTCCCTTGAAGCCATCCAGCAGGGGATCCAGGGCTGCAGCAAGGTGCCCGGCAGACTTGAAAAAATCGATAATTCAGGCAGCCGACACATTTTTGTGGATTACGCCCACACCCCGGACGCCCTGGAGTCGGTTTTAAAGACCCTGAAGAGCACCTCAAAGGCAAGGCTGATTCTGGTATTCGGCTGCGGCGGCGACAGGGACAAAGCAAAACGGCCCATGATGGGCAGAATAGCCGCAGAGAACAGTGATCTTGCCATTGTGACATCGGACAACCCAAGAAGTGAAGATCCCCTTGCCATCATCGAAGATATCCTCCAGGGGATAGAGGGGTATACCCCCCGGGACCGGAAATGGATAATGGATAATGGGGAATTGATAACGGCGGATGG
>JAWOGI010000040.1:0-17450 GCA_046496975.1 Desulfobacteraceae bacterium
GAGCCGTTGGCTCCGTTATGGGTCAGCAAGTGACACGATAGTGTCCATGCAGATCGTGTTGGCCGACGGAACCGTGATGGAGGTGGGACGGCATCAGGTCGCCCGGCGGCAGCTCGATCAGAGCAGTATGATTTCATCATAAAGTAATAAAAATAATGAAACAAAAAACGTGTGTAAGGTGTGCGTCAAGACAACCGCGTGAGAGGAGGATGCCATTGAGATGGGAAGCTTCATCATAAGCTTTGACCGATTAATCCTTTGTTGTGAGCACGCTGCCCATGGTCGTTATTAAAATTTGCTCCTGATTGTGATCAAGGCTGGAAAATCACTGGAACCGCATCAGTCGGAGCTTGAATTCAATTCCCTGCCCCACTTCGCTGCTGCCTGTCAGGTCAGCCTGCCATATCCCAAGCCTTGGAAGAATCTGGTGAATCTTTGTAAACGCTTTGGAGTCCGTCAGGGTGCTGGACGTCAAATACCGCTGAAAGTCTTCATTGGGCATACCGTATCCTGAATTGGTCATGGTAAAGGTGTAGTGGCTGTCAGAGGGGGTTAACGCCACAGAGATGTCGGTATTGTCATAGGCATCTTCCACCAGTACGGTAAGCAGGGCAATGCATAGATCTTTCACATCCGCCGGGGCCGCCATGACCAGGTCGGACAGTGGTGACGGTTCGATGGTGATGGTTACTTTCCTTGTCCAGGCCTTTTCTTCAAGGTCGCCGGCCGCCTCATTGAGGAGTTTTCCGGCGCTGAGAGGGAAAATATGATAGTCGTTGGAAAAGTTGTCCTTCTCCATGTAGCTGTTGAGTTCATCCATGAATTTCTGGATACTGCTCTTCTTGCTCTTCATTTCGGTAATAAGGGCCGATTTTTCATCGGAAATGAGGTCGTCATCCTCCAGGAGCATGCAGACATTTCCCATGGACTCTACGCTCTCTTTCAGATGGGCATTGCTCTTTTCAAACAGCTCGGACTTGAGTCTGCTGAAATCCCTTATATCTGTGATGTCGATCATTTCAAACAAAATACCCTGGAGATTAAACGGATAGGCTTCGTCCCGGCCGAAATTTTCCTCTTTTCCAACAAGGGGCCTAAGGGAGAGCAGGTAGGAGCGTTTGGCATCGGCCAGGGTGACATGGAGGGTTGCCGTTTCATGGTTGATGATTGTCTGGCTGAGGATGCCTCGCATCTCTTCCATGGTGTGGTCTGTGAGTTTTACAGCAAGATCCAGGGCACTCATTTTAAAGACGGCAATGTTCATCCGTTTGAGGATTTCTGCCATACTCTGGTTCACATGGGTCACCTGGCCGAATATGTTGTACAACACAATGGAGGCGTCAAGGGCATTGAAAACCAGATCCAGAGCTGAAAGCCGTCTTCCAAGCAGGCTTAAGGTGTGGTTGACGCTGTCGTAGACATCTTCTTTGGGATCAAGGCGAAGCAGGCGGCCTGACAGGCTCAGGCTGCGTTTCTGCTCAATGAGCCACTGCTGTCTTTTGTGAAGGATCTCTGCTATTTCTTCGGCAAAACTTTTCACCGCCGGCAGCAGGGTGGCAAGGTTGGTTTTTTGGCTGGATGAAACAACAAAGGCCCAGAAGCCCAGGATCTCTCCTGAAAAGATAAGGGGCACCATGTATTCCTCATCCCCTTTGCCGGCTGTCTTGAAATAGGACGAGATCTGTATGGCCCTGTTTTTTTCCACGGCAGTGGCGTAGGGGGTGCGCTCATAATCTCTCCGTCTCTCCTTGATATCATCAATGGATGTGTTCAGGGCGATGATCTCCCTTACCCGGTGGTCCCGGGGGACTTTTTCAAGGAAGATGGTGCGCTCAAGGTTCAGGGTCTGCTGGATCATGTTGATCACCCTGGACCAGTACTCCTCGGATGCAAAAAACCCTGTGGGCATGAACCGCTCTTTTAACTGCACCGAGCGGTTTAAAACCAGCTCTTTTGCAACGCGGTCCTTTTCAGTGAATTTGCGGACAAAAAGAAAAGAGAGAACCGTCAGCTGGGCAATGAGGAGTTCAAAAAGCGGGGGCCAGTAAAAAAAATACCTCAGCAATACCCAGCTGCCCAGAAACGATGCAGCAAATATCAGCCCGGCAGAGAGCCAGAGGAGCATCCCGCTGAGAAAAAAATACACCACCATGGCGGCAACCACCATGGAGACGATGATGACACCCCTTGCCAGGGGCGTTGCCCAGGCAACAAAGAGATGATTGGCAAGGGAGAACAGTCCGTAGGCACTGTATTCCGCCAGGGAGAGGGTGTCCGGTCCGGAATGAAGCGGGGTCTGCAATCCCGGGGAATCCGGGGGGCTTTCCAGCCCGATGATAACACTTTTGCCGTTGACCAGTTCCGCCACAGCGCCGCCTGACACGACTCTTTCCAGGTCCACAACGGGAAGGAGCTCATCAACAATGGTAAAATTGATGGCAAAAACAGGGTCGACTTTGGTACCATTGCCGGGAGCATACTTTCCCGTTTCTGCCATGGCTGCCCCGAGGGTTACCATGCCTGGAACCATGGGATTGTCTTTTGTTTCACCACTGTTCGGGTTTGGGCTGTTCAGAGGGGGGGGGGCGGTAAAAGAAGGCGTAAAAGAATCCTCTCTCTCCCATGTAAGTTTGAAATAGGCCCTTTCAAACCTGTGGACCCTGTAACCATCCGGTGGAAGGGCATAGGGTGCGGTGACAACAGGGCTGTTTCCAGGCCGGGGCGAAACAGGGTCAAACAGAGGAGGGCTGCTGTCAGCAGTGCTGTTTTCAACGAGGTTTCCAAAGATCACATTGCCCATTTCAGCGGCTGTTTGATAAAATTCATCAGAAGCGTTGGATGGAAAAAAGGTGAAAATCACCTGCTTTGCCCCATCGGCTTGCAGCTGGTGTAAAAGTTCTGGCCACACCCCTGCCCTGCCGTGTTTTTCGTCCCGGCTCACCTCCACAATGACAAGGTCGTCGAAGAGATTCGCTTCAGGGGGAGTTATCCGGCAAAAGGCATCGTAGAGGATGCCGTTGGGCAGCTGAAACACCCCTGACAGGCTGAAAAGAGTGACAATAAGGGTAATGGCAAGTCCCATGGAAATGGCGGTGTATCCGGATTGTCTGTTCATGAAGTCAGTTACCTGAATTAAAAAATATCATTTAAGGGGCTTTCTGCAATTTTTTTATATGAAAGTCGTGTAATCCCGGCAGCCGATCCGGGTTTTGCCCTCCGCTCATGGAGCCAGGGCTCCTCTTCGAGTCACACAGCCCGTCCATGGGCTACTCCGAGGTGAGCGGCAGCTCCTTCAGCGTCCATGCTGACCGCAGCCGCTCAAAACCGCTGCGGGCAAAACCCCGAACCGGCTGCCTCTAATTCGACTTTCATATAAACCCCCATGTCCTTGCGGACACAACAAAGCATGAAAGCTGTTAGCTTTTAGCTGAGTACTGATGGCTGACGGCTGACGGCTTTCTTATAAAAAAAACAGGTAAAACCCATCTGGAAGATCGAGCCGCAAAACACAGTAACTGCATGGAGCTGCCATCCCTGATCACAACACCGGCCATCCAGCGGATTCAACCGGAGTTCCGATCAAGTGCGGCTGTTACAGTGCTGCTGTGTATATATCGACGACATCCTCCAGGGTAGGCCGTCTTGGATTGGTAAGACCACAGGCATCCTTCTGGGCATTTTCTGCCATGATGGTCAGATCTTCTTTTTTAACACCCAGCTCGGTGAGATTGGCCGGGATATTAACATCCCTTGAGAGGGTCTGGATGGCTGACAGGGCTTTTTCAGCGGCATCCCGCAGGGAGAGGCCTTCAATGTTTTCCCCCATTGCTTGGGCAATATCGGCAAACCGCTCCAGCCTGGCAATCAGATTGTACCGGGAGACATGGGGCAGAAGAATCGCATTGCAGACACCGTGGGGCAGGTTATAGTACCCTCCCAGCTGATGGGCCATTGCATGGACATGGCCGAGACTTGCATTGTTAAATGCCATGCCGGCAAGATACTCGGCATAGGCCATCTTGTCCCTGGCGTCAATGTCTTCACCATTGGCAACGGCTTTTCGGAGATATTGTGAAATCAGCTCAATTGATTTGAGGGCACAGGTATCTGTCACAGGAGTGGCAGCCGTGGAGACGTATGCCTCCACGGAATGGGTCAAGGCATCCATGCCTGTGGAGGCGGTAAGGGCCGAGGGCATGCCGACCATCAAGAGGGGGTCGTTGATGGCAATGGTGGGGGTCGTGCGCCAGTCCACAATGGCCATTTTTACTTTTCGCGATGTGTCGGTGACAATGCAGAACCGTGTCATTTCACTGCCCGTTCCGGCGGTTGTGTTGATGGCAATGAAAGGAGGCATGCTGTTTTTGGACTGATCAACACCTTCATAGGCATGGATGGTCTGACCGTTTGCCGCCACGATGCCCACACCTTTACCGCAGTCATGGACACTGCCGCCGCCGATGGTGATGATCATATCGCAATCGTTCTCTTTGTATTTTACAACTCCGTCGGCAACATTGGTGTCGGTGGGATTGGGGATAGCTTCATCAAAAACAACCGCATCAAGCCCTGTTTCCTCTTTTATTAAAGCAACAATTTTTTCAGTAAGCCCTGCTGCAGTAACCCCCTTGTCTGCCACCAGAAAAGGTCTCTTTCCGCCCAATGTTTTGATCTGATCGCCAAGTGTTTTATGGGAACCGACACCCATGAGTGTTACCGTGGGAATAAAAAAACCATAAACCTGTTCGTCTGCCATGCTTACACCTCTTGTTAATTGTTATTAAAAAAATGCCTCTAACCCCACAACATCGTTGTGACATTGTCTGGCAGATAAAGAGAGCAATAACGGTGCCATGAAGACAAATCATATTGTCACTTCAGACCGGCCGTTCCGGTTTCACCGGGTTGAGCACAATGAAAACCCAAGTTAATAACAGCATAAGGGTGTGTCTTTCGATTCTGAAAGCTCCCCGTTCGGGTCAAAATGTCCCTTTTGCCGTACCCCATGGTGTCATTATGTCCTGAAATGCTGAGACACGAGAGACAACCAGGAAGAGGACAAAAATGCGAAGTACGGTTTTTGACCGTATATTCACCATAGACTCAAATAATTTGAACTCAATTAAATAACACCCCGCCTTTACCGGCGCACCTTCTGGTAAAAAACAGATAAAAAAATAAAAATACCCCCTTGACATTGAAAAATCAATACTCTATGATCTGATTTTCACAAACAAGAAGCGCTATTTTTTGTTCACTAAACGATAGCGTCCAATAAATTCATTTTCTTGAATATAAATCGATCACAAGTATTAGTTTGCATCGAATCAAACAACCAAAGGAGATCATATGAATTTTATCAAAGACCAGGAGTTTGAGGGAAATCCCACAGAAATCAGGGAATCGGACCACTATTCCAGTGAGTACGCAAAAAGCTTTACGGAAAAATGGGATGAACTTATTGACTGGGAAGCCAGGGCAAAAGGAGAGGGCGATTTTTTTATCCGGGCGTTAAAGGAGAGGGGCAAGCATAAGATCCTGGATGTGTCAACAGGTACCGGCTTCCACTCGGTAAGGCTTTTAAACGAAGGGTTTGATGTCACCAGCGTTGACGGCAGCCCCAACATGCTGATCCAGGCCTTTCGAAACGCGAGAAAATACGGCCATATCCTCCAGACGGTCAACGCCGACTGGCGACGGCTCAACAGAGACGTCCACGGAGAGTTTGACGCCATCATCTGCCTTGGTAATTCGTTTACCCATCTTTTCAGCGAAAAGGGACGACGCAAAGCCCTGGCTGAATTTTATGCCATGTTGGCCCATGACGGCATTTTGATCATGGATCAGAGAAATTACGACTACATGCTGGACAAGGGATTCAAGACAAAGCACAAATACTACTACTGCGGCGACAATATCACCGCCGAGCCGGAACATCTGGATGAAGGGCTGGCCAGGTTTAAGTACACCTTCAAGGACGGCAGCGAGTATTACCTGAACATGTGCCCCATCCGCAAAGAGTACATTAAAAAACTGATGTACCAGGTCGGTTTCCAGAAGATAGAGACCTTCGGGGATTTTGAAGAGACCTACAAGAACGATGAACCGGACTATTTCATTCATGTTGCTGAAAAGTACATCAGCGACGAAGATATGGAGGACAAATAGCGATGACAGAAGAAAACACAGCGGTAAAAACGGCAAGGGAATACTACAACAGCCACGATGCAGACACCTTTTACTACACAGTATGGGGCGGGGAGGATCTCCACGTGGGAACCTTTAGAAAACCCGAAGAGGACATCTTCACAGCCAGCCGCAGGACCGTAAAAAAAATGGCATCCCTGACAAAACCCATCACCGCCAAGACAAAGGTGCTGGATATCGGTTCGGGCATCGGGGGCAGTGCCCGTTATCTGGCAAAAACCTACGGATGCAGTGTCACAGCGCTGAATCTCAGTGAAAAAGAAAACCAGCGCCATCGAAAGATGAACAAGGAACAGAACCTTGACCATCTCATCACCGTGGTTGACGGCAATTTTGAAAATATCACCCAGCCGGACAACACCTTTGACATTGTCTGGTCCCAGGATGCCATTCTCCATTCCGGCAACAGGGAAAAGGTGCTTGCCGAAGCCCTGCGCGTCCTGAAAAAAGGCGGTGAAATGGTGTTCACCGATCCCATGCAGACCGAGGACTGCTATGAAGAGTACCTCAATCCCATCCTGGAACGAATTCTGCTGGAATCCCTGGCAACCCCGGAATTTTACTGCAATACCGCTGAACAGCTGGGCATGAAGGTTCACAACTACATCAACCAGCCCCAGTGCCTGGTCAACCATTATGCCAAGGTGCTCGAGGATACCAGTGTGAAGGAAAAGGAGCTGGAGCAGCAGGGGGTCAGCTCGACATACATTCAGAACATGAAAAAAGGGCTTGAGCACTGGGTGACCGGCGGCAAATACGGCCACCTCACCTGGGGCATGTTCCACTTTGAAAAATAGACCCTGAAAGCATAATCCGGGCTTGGTCATAACATCGGAATAACGATCATGAGCTGCGTGCTCACAACAAAGCATCAAGCCCAAAACAGAACTGCCGGATGATATGGAACAACAGACGCATTTTATTCATATCATCCGGGGTTTTGGGATATGGCTCATTTTTTACATTTCCTATTGAACAATCTTTTTTCCGCTGATAATAATACCTCCATGGATCATGAACGCTCAACTTTTACGGCATGACCGGCTGTTAAAAAAAACAGAACTATCGATAAAAAGTGAGCAGAAACAACAGCGTCGATACAGGAGGTTATTGTGGAAAATGTAATCATTGTGGGATGCGGAGCATACATGGACAGCGGGTACGGCTGCCCTGGAGAATGGAGATGCCTCAAGGCGGCAGGTTTTGGAGAGGGTAGTTTCAAAGAGGAATCCCGGGTCATCGGCTTTGTCAAATGCCAGTGCCCGGGACGCTCCCTTGTGCCCAACACAGGCATGGTGATGAAACTTTCAGAAGTGAAACCCGACAAGATCTACCTTTCCACCTGTCTTGCCAATGCAAAACCGGGCTGCCCCTACTCCAGCGCCGAGGAGATGGCCGAAATACTTGCCGGCAAATTTGGAGTGGAAGTGGTCACAGGAACCCACGACTACCATTAGAAACGATTTTTAAGGCCCGAGAGGCGAAGATCTGTCCGGTTGTTGTTAAGAGCTATTTCGAGAGCCCTTGTGGAGCCCACAATGATGACAAGATTTTTGCCTCTGGTCATGCCGGTATAGAGCAGATTGCGCTGGAGCAGGGGAAAATGCATGGTTGTCAGAGCAATGACAACGGCATCGTATTCCGACCCCTGGGATTTATGCACCGTCACGGCATAGGCAAGGGTCAGTTCATCCAGCTCTACCACATCATAATCCACAATCCTGCCGTCAAAATCCACCTCAATCCGGGATTCCGATTTTACCACATCATGGACCACTCCGATATCTCCGTTAAACACCTCTTTTTCATAATTATTCTTCAGGTGCATCACCTTGTCGCCGATCCTGAAGGTTATCCCTCCCGACTGGATTCCCCCGGGAACGGGATTTAACACCTCCTGGAGGCGCTGGTTGAGATTAATGGTGCCGGCATCTCCCTTGTGCATGGGCGTCAATACCTGGATCTCTTCAATATGGGGAAAGGCCTTTCTGATTCGGGTGTGAGCCAGCTGAAGAATCGTATCCACAACCCTTTCCGGGGCGTTGTTCTCAATGAAATAAAACTCGGAGAGGGTCCCTTTCTGATCCTCCCGCTTCAAGAGGGGCATCTCCCCGTTCCGGATGCAGTGGGCGTTCATAACAATGGGGCTCTCCTCGGCCTGACGGAAAATCCGGGTGAGGAAAAAGGTCTTGATGGCCTGGGAAGCGATGAGATCGGAAAGCACACACCCCGGTCCCACCGAGGGAAGCTGGAAAATATCCCCCACCACGATGAGAACAGAGTCGGCCGGCAGGGCCTCCACCAGGCTGAACATCAGCATGGTGTCCACCATGGATGCCTCGTCCACCACCAGCACATCCAGATCCAGGGGATTGGCAGTATTTTTGCCGAAACACTGCTTTTCAAGGTCATACAAGAGGAGCTTGTGCAGAGTGGATGCCTTCTTGCCCGTCACCTCGGAGAGCCTCCGGGCAGCCCGTCCCGTGGGGGCGCTGAGCACAATCCGATGGTGCCGTTTCTGGAAGATGGCGTACACGGCCCGTATCAGGGTTGTTTTCCCCGTTCCCGGTCCCCCTGTGATGATCACCACCCTGTGGGAGAGGATCTGCTGAACAATGTCGATCTGCTCGCCTGAAAGCTTGATGCCGAGGCGCTGGAAGATCTCCCTGGTGATCACCTCCTGGTCCATCTCCTGGTCCGGCATGGCCACAGAAAGCATGGCCGTCAGCTTGTCGGCTATCCCCTTTTCCGCCCTGTGCAGCCGCTTGAGATAGACCTGCTCTCCACCGGGTTCCTCACATTTTTCAATGACGATCTCCCGTTGTTTGCAAAGAGACGTCAGGCTCTCTTCAACAAGCCCAAGGTCGGCTCCGGTCAGGGCAATGCACTGCTGGAGCAAGGTCTCTTTTTTTATGAACACATGGCCCTGTTTTTCGTACTGCAGAATCAGATAAACCAGGGAAGCCATGATTCTTTCCGGATCATCTTTTTTCCCCCCGGCATTCAGGGCAATGGTGTCGGCAACCTCAAATCCCGCCCCGGGCACATCCCTGGACACGGAATAGGGGCTGTTTTTCAACACCTCCATGGAGTCGGTGCCGTAAAACTGCAGGATGGCAGATGCGTGGGAGGGACCGACACCGCGGTCCTGGAGAAATTTCATTATCTTTCGAACGGCGTGGTGCTTTTCCCAGGCCTTTGCAACCGTCCTTGCCTTGGCCTTACCGATGCCGTCGATCTCTTTGAGCCGTTCCGGCTGGTTTTCGATGATCTCCAAAGCCTCTTCCTGAAAACCGTTTACGATCCGTTCCGCCATGGATTTTCCGATTCCCTTGATGATCCCCGATCCCAGGTATTTTTTAATGCCCGAAACAGTGGCAGGGAGGGTCACCTCAAAGGCCTCGACCTTGAACTGCTCTCCGAACTTCGGGTGGGTGACCCATTTGCCGGAAAGTTTCACCGTTTCCCCCTGGGCAGTACCCGGCAAATGGCCCACCACAACAACAGGTTCCGTGACATTGGCAATTTTGAGCCGTGCAATGGTGTAATGATTGGTATCGTTGCGAAAGGTGATGCGCTGGAGGGTGCCGGAAATGGTAATCATAAAGCAGGGTCAGCATTTTTCAGGCGGGTGCATATCCACCGGGCGCACTCCATGAGATCAGCACCGGTATAATCCGGGGGCATGCCCCTTGCTGCCAGTTCCCCGGCCGCTGTTTCACCGTTTCCCGTCCTGACCAGCAGGGAAAAACGACAACCGGCATTTGCCGCACACTCCATGTCCTTGGCACTGTCTCCCACCATGCAGGAAGAGGCCGGATCTATGCCGTACCGCCGGGCAGCCTTGTCAATCAATCCGGGTTTCGGCTTGCGGCAGGAGCAGCCGTCCTCCGGCGTGTGGGGGCAGAAAAAGATGTCCTCTATCCTGCCGCCAAACCTGGCCACCCCTTTTTTCATTTTGGCAAAAATAGCTTCAAGCTGTTCCATGCCGGCCAGTTTCCGGCCAATGACCGACTGGTTGGTGATGATGATCACCCTGAACCCGCTGCAGGAGAGCAGGGCGACAGCCTCGGCGCTCCGGGGAATAAAATGAAACTCGGCGCTGTTTTTGATATAATCCGGCGAGTCAACATTGATAACGCCGTCCCGGTCCAGAAAAACTGTGCCTACCATCTCATAACACCCTGATACTCCATCAATTTGTTATTTGTTTACTCGGCCACCACAAAGGCGTTGGACGCCCCGGCATAGAGGAGTTTGTCCCTGAAATCGGCCGCCGCTTCAAGGTTTGTATATTTCCCCGTGCGCACCCGGTAAAACCTGCCCCGGGAATCCCTGTGGACGGTAATATGGCCGCTGCCATACCGCTTGAGGAGTTTGGCCTTCAAGTTCAAGGCATTCTGTCTGACCTTGAAAGCCCCCACCTGCACGGTGAAATTCCCCTTCCAATAGTTTACCGGCTTGAATTGTGACGGCTTGTCCTTGGAGCCCTTGTCAGCAGCCCTGCCAAGGGCGTAAATTTTCACCGGCGCCGTTCCAGGGCCGGCAACGTCCAGTTTCCTGGCGGCGGTGTATGAGAGATCGATGATCCTGCCCCGGACAAACGGTCCCCTGTCATTGACCCGGACAACGGCTTTTTTGTTGTTGGACAGGTTGTGGACCCTCACCCAGGTTCCCAGAGGAAGGGTCTTGTGGGCGGCAGTCATGGCGTACATATTGTAGGTTTCCCCATTGGCCGTCTTTCTTCCGTGGAATTTCTTTCCGTACCACGAGGCTATGCCCTTCTGGGAAAACCCCCTGGCCGAGGCAAGGGGCTGGTAGTACTTTCCCATGATCTTGTACCGCTTGCTGCTTGCCGGGGCAGAAGGGGTTTTCTGGTAGATTTCACCGGAATCTCCCGGGGGGACCGACCCGGCACAGCTGCAGGTCAGGGCAAACACCAGGCATAGAAGTAAATGATTCAGCTTCAAACAGATATTCCCTTTTTATTTCAGTTCCATGGCCTTTTTGATCACCGTCTGCATTTTATCGGTAAAATTGAACTCCATGCTTGTCTTGACATTTTCCGGAATATCCTCCATATCCTTCTGGTTCCACTTGGGAAGGATCAGGGACTTGATGCCGGCACGGTGGGCGGCAATGACCTTCTCCTTGATCCCCCCCACGGGAAGCACCTCGCCCCTGAGGGTTATCTCCCCGGTCATGGCCAGCCGCTTTTTCACAGGTTTGCCCTTGACAAGGGAGGTGATGGCGGCCAGCATGGTAACTCCGGCCGAAGGACCGTCCTTGGGTATGGCGCCGGCAGGGACATGCACGTGGATATCGTGTTCATCAAAAAATGTCTCGTCGATCTTGAGCTTTGCAGCGTTGGACCGAATATAACTCAAGGCGGTGGTGGCAGATTCTTTCATCACTTCTCCCAGCTGACCGGTGAGAACCATCCCCTTTTTACCCTTCATGGCAATGGCCTCCACAAAGAGAATATCTCCACCGGTGGCGGTCCAGGCAAGGCCCACGGCAACCCCCGGCGAAAGAACTCCAGCACCGTTTTCAGGCTTGTTGCGAACCGCACCAAGAAAACTGGCAACGTCTTTTTTCCCCACAGAGACAAACTCAGTCTTGCCCTCGGCAATTTCGCTGGCAACCCCCCGGCACACCGATCCGATCTCCCGTTCAAGGTTTCTCAAGCCCGATTCCCTGGTGTACCCGGTGATGATCTCTTTGATGGCACCGTTGGTGATGTTGATATTGGACGTGTCAAGGCCGTTGGCCTTTCTCTGGCGGGGAAGCAGGTATTTTGTGGCGATCTTTAATTTTTCCTCCTCGGTATACCCGGACAGCTCCAGCACCTCCATCCTGTCCCGCAGAGGGGCAGGAATGGTGTGAAGCACATTGGCCGTTGTCAGGAAAATAACATCGGTGAGGTCAAAGGGCACATCCAGGTAGTGATCGGTGAAAGAGTAATTCTGTTCCGGGTCCAGCACCTCGAGCAGGGCCGACGACGGATCGCCGTGGTAGGAGGAATCTACCTTGTCTATCTCGTCCAGCATGAAAACAGGATTGCTGGTGCCGGCCTTGCGGATGCTCTGGATGATCCTTCCCGGCAGGGCTCCCACATAGGTACGCCTGTGCCCCCTTATCTCGGCCTCGTCCCTGATGCCGCCCAGGGCGATTCGCACAAATTTCCTGCCCAGAGCCCTTGCAATAGACTGTCCAAGGGAGGTCTTGCCCGTTCCAGGAGGGCCGGCAAAACAGAGGATCGGCCCCTTGGAATCCTGTTTCAGCTTTCTCACTGCCAGGTATTCAAGAATTCTCTTTTTCGGCTTTTCCAGGCCGAAATGGTCCTGGTTCAGCACGTTCCTCGCCGCAGAGATATCCAGTTTGTCTTTTGACTTCTTGTTCCACGGCAGGGAGGTGAGCCAGTCAAGATAGGTCGAGGCCACTATGTACTCCGACGACGAGGGATGCATTTTCGAAAGCCTGGAAAGCTCCCGCTCCGCCTCTTTGGCGGCCTCTTCGGGCAGCCCACGGGATTTGATTTTTTCCCTGTATTCATTGATTTCCACGCTCTCATCGTCGCTTTCACCCAGTTCATCCCTGATGGCCTTGAGCTGCTGGCGAAGATAGTATTCCCGCTGACGCTTGTCCATGTCCTCTTTTACCTGGGTCTGAATCTTTGACCCCATTTCAAGGATATCCAGCTGATCGTTGACCAGCCGAGTCACCTTGTTGAGCCGTTTTTTCACATCCAGCAGCTCCAGAACCTTCTGTTTTTCGATGATGGGGGCATTGATGGTGGAGGCAACCATGTCGGCCAGCACATTGGGCTCCTGAATGGATTTCACCATGGAGATAATTTCCTGGGGAAGGCCGGGGGAGAGATTTACAATCTTTTCGTACTGCTCCACTATATTGGACATCAGGGCAAGGTTCTCCTTGTCCCGTTCAAAACTCTTGGCTTTTAGGATCGTAATCCTGGCCTGGAGGTAGGACTTGCCTTCTACAAATTCATCCACCCTGAACCGGTTCAGCCCCTGGATAAGCAGCTGAGCCTTGTTATCCTCTTCCATCTTGGACATTTTAAGGATCATGGCAGCGCTTCCGATCTTGAAAAGATCCTTTGATGAATGTTTTGAATCGGTGTCGGACCGCCTTGACAAAAGAAGCCCCAACAGCCTGTTACCGGCCATTGTTTCATCAATCAGCTTGATGGCCTCTTTCTGCATGAGCACCAGGGGCAAAACCATTTTCGGGAAAAGATTTGTGTCAACAATGGGAAGAATGGGAAGAATTTCAGGTATATGATCCGGGCTTACACCGACAGAGGCATTAATATCATTCATGGCAATACCTATCTAATGGGGTTTATCATTTATACGAAAGATTAATTTTCTGGGAATGATCCAAAACAAGCTTGGCAAGTTTTATTTCGAGAAAGCCGTTGGAAAAAGATGCAAACACCTGTTCCGTATCAATGAGGGAAGGCAGGTAGAGCACCCTTTCGAACCGGCCGAACTGAATTTCGGCAAGGCGATAGGTAGCCTCCCGTTCCGGCGGTTTTCTGCCCCTAACTCCTGACACCTTGACCGCCTTACTGGTAGCCTCAATGGCAATGTCATTTTTTTCAACCCCGGCTATTTCAGCCTGAATGATGATAGAGGTCCTTGTTTCAAAAATATCCATCTGGGGTTTCCAGATGCGCTGGGAAACAAAAAACATGGGGTTCATGGATTGAAACATCTCTTCCATGGGCTTTTTTCCCTTGGATGATGAATCAAAATTTTCACCAAACCGAATCTCAATATATTCCATTGTTTAAACTCCTGATAGTGCATTGTAAAATGATTAACACTGCATATAAGACAGGCAGTTAATTGCTGACCCACTCTCTCCCAGTTTGTATCAAGCATGGTGAACATGCAGATCAAGTCAGAAAAAAACAGAGTGAATAAAACAAGATACCATCACGATAAACCATTGTAAAGCATTATCAATTCCAAGGAAATGTCACCCGTATCCATGTGGAAAACAGAAACGGCAACCCGGGAAACACCCGAAGGCAATAAAAAAAGCGGCAGCTGTTTTGAGCATCCGTGCTCACAGCTGCCGCTCAAAACCGCTACGGGCAAAACCCGGACCGGCTGCCTCTAATTCGGCTTGGCTCCGCGTCTACGACCCAACCTTTGTTGTGAGCACGCTGCTCATGGCCGTTAGCGACGTTTCATTTTTCGTTGTGGCCGATTCCATGACCATGGACCGGCCATGCCGGTTATAATGAAGGCCTGTTAAAGGATTTCATAGGAAACGATCCGAGTCTACTCCTTATCTGTTTCTGCCAGCTTTTTCAGGGCCTGATATTTCTCGTTGATCTCCTCTTCGATCTTTGCCCTCAACCGTTTGGACTCCTCGGGAAAGCTCTTTTCCAGGGCGGCAAACCGCACTTCGCCGCCAAGAAACTCCTGGATGTTGCCGTCGGGCTCTTTGGAATCAAGGACAAAGGGATTTTTCCCCTCTTTTTTCAGCTCGGGGTTAAACCGGTACAGAGGCCAGTAACCGGTTTCAACGGCCATCTTGGACTCAAACTGGCTCTTGCCCATGCCCTTGCGAATCCCCTGGTTGATGCAGGGAGCATAGGCGATGACAATAGAGGGACCGGGATATTTTTCAGCCTCGACAAAGGCTTTGAGGGTCTGCTGCTGGCTGGCGCCCATGGCAATGGATGCCACATAGACATACCCGTAGGTCATGGCCATACCTCCAAGATCTTTCTTGGACACCTTTTTTCCCGACGCCGCATATTTGGCAATGGCCCCGGTGGGAGTTGCCTTGGAGGACTGTCCGCCGGTGTTGGAATAAACCTCGGTATCCATGACAAAGATATTAATGTCCTCCCCGGAGGCCAGCACATGATCGATGCCGCCGTAACCTATATCGTAGGCCCAGCCGTCACCGCCAAAAACCCAGTTGGATTTTTTGACAAAGAGATCCTTCTCCTGGTAAATCCTCTCGAGGAGTTCGTTGCCGGGGTTCTGGCCGAGAAGCGCCTTGAGTTTATCCCCAAATGTCTTTGACTGCTCAGCGTCGTTCATTCCGGAAAGCCAGCCGTTCATGGCCTCCTTGACTTCCCCCGGCACATCCGTTTCAAGGGCTTTTTTCATATCCTCGGCCAGGACGGCCCTCCTGGTGTTCATTGCCAGCATCATTCCGTAGCCGTATTCGGCAGCATCTTCGAACAGGGAGCTTCCCCAGGAAGGTCCGTGACCGTCACTGTTGGTACAATACGGTGTGGTGGGGGCCGATCCCCCCCATATGGACGAACAGCCCGTTGCATTGGCCACGGTCATCCGTTCGCCGAACAGCTGGGTCAACACCTTGACATAGGGGGTTTCTCCGCATCCTGCACAGGCGCCGGAGAACTCAAGAAGGGGTTTGTACAGCTGTCTGCCCTTGACGGTTTCCCGCTTTGCCAGTCCCTCCTTAAAGGGCAGGGTTAGGGAGAACCTGTGGTTTTCAACCTCTTTTTCCAGCTGGCTTGCCTGGGGTTTCATCACCAGGGCCGGTGTTTTGGCAGGACAGATATCGGCACAGCTGCCGCATCCCTGGCAGTCAAGGGGGTTGACCTGGATTTTGAAGTTCAGCTCCTTGAACGCCTTGCCCTTGCCGGGAACGGTTTCAAACGAGGCGGGGGCCCCCTCCAGCTCTTCGTTGGTGGCAAACACCGGAATTATTGCGGCATGGGGACAGACATAGGAGCACTGGTTGCACTGGATGCACTCCTCACTGTTCCATTCGGGCACATTGATGGCAACCCCCCGTTTTTCGTACCGGGTGGTGCCGTTGGGGAAAACCCCGTCCGGTGTAAAGGCGCTGACGGGCAGTTCATCGCCTTTCTGGGAGAGGATGGGCCGGATCACCTTGTCCACAAAGGGGGTGGATTTTTCGTATTCTTTGAGCCCGCCGGAGGCATCGGCCCAGGGAGCCGGCACATCAACCTTCACCAGGTTGTCAAGGGTCTTGTCCACGGCATCGATGTTCATCCTGACAATTTTCTCACCTTTTTTACCGAATTTCTTGTCGATATCCTCTTTGAGCAGCCTGATGGCCTCTTCAAAGTCAAGAACATTGGCAAGCCTGAAAAAACAGGTCTGCATGATCATGTTGATCCGGCCGCCCAGCCCAACTGCTTCGGCGATCTTGACGGCATCAATTGTGTAGAACTTGATTTTCTTATCAAAAATAGTTTTTCTCACACCGCCCGGTATATATTTTTCCATCTCATCAAGAGACCAGGGACAGTTCAGCAGAAATGTGCCTCCCTCTTTGATACCGGCCAGCACATCGTATAGCTCCACATAGTTGGATTTGTGGCAGGCGACAAAATCGGGACTGTCTATCATGTAGGTGGACTTGATGGGAACATCGCCGAACCGCAGATGGGAAACGGTCAGGCCGCCGGATTTTTTGGAATCATAGGCAAAATATCCCTGGGCGAATTTTTCCGTGTTGTCGCCGATGATGGCAATGGCGCTCTGGTTGGCGCCAACGGTTCCGTCGGCCCCCAGTCCCCAGAACTTGGCACTGACCGTTCCTTCGGGGGCGGCTTCAAACCTCTCTTTCACATCAAGGGAAGAGTGGGTCACATCATCGGTAATACCAATGGTAAAATGATTTTTCGGCCCCAAAAACTTCATGTTGTCAAACACGGCCTTGATCATGGAGGGATTGAACTCTTTGGAGCTCAGTCCGTAACGTCCGCCGATGATCTGGGGGGCGCCTCCGGTCTCCATGAACGCCGTGCACACATCGGTGTAAAGGGGATCTCCAATGCTTCCGGGCTCTTTTGTCCTGTCAAGGACCGTCATGCACTCCACAGTGGCCGGGACCGCCGCCATAAAGGCGTCCACATCAAAGGGGCGGTAGAGCCTTACCTTGATAACACCGGTTCTTTCGCCGTTTTCATTCAGCCGGTTCACCGTCTCCTCGATGGCCTCACACGACGATCCCATGGCCACGATAATCCTGTCGGCTTCGGGATCACCGGCATAATCAAAGAGGTTGTACTCCCGCCCTGTCAAGGAGCTCACCTTTTTCATGCACTCTTTTACAATAACAGGCACCTTATTATAAAAGCTGTTGGCAGCCTCCCGTGCCTGGAAATAGACATCGGGATTCTGGGCCGTCCCACGTGTATTGGGATTTTCAGGATTCATGGCCCTCTTTTTGAATTCCCGGTAGGCCTCCCA
>JAWOGI010000054.1:0-5113 GCA_046496975.1 Desulfobacteraceae bacterium
GCTGAGGGTAAAAATAGTCTTTTGTTTTCAGTGGGATTGATATAATATGAACGGTTCAAGGATTTGTCCGAACATTGCAGGAACAAGGAATTTTCAAATGAATGACGGAACAAAAAGAGCAGATATCAAGGTTCGTCTGGCCAACGGTCTGGTGGGGAGGGTCAAAACCATTCACCACTAATCAAGGAGACGGTAACGCCTGCAATCATCAATTAAAGACCAATGCACAAAGGAGTAAAGAGAGACCATGGCCACACTATTTGACACCACAAAGATCAACGGAATGGAAATGAAAAACCGGTTCGTAAGGTCTGCCACCTACGAGGCAATGGCGGGATCTGACGGAAAGGTCACGGACAATCTGCTGCACTGCATGGCAGAGCTTGCCCGGGGGCAGGTCGGGTTGATCATCACGGGCCATGCCCATGTCATACAGGAGGGCCAGGCAGGTCCCCGGCAGATGGGCATCCATTGCGATGAGATGCTGGAGGGGTTGACCCGGGTCGCCTCCACCGTTCACGACAATGGCGGCCGTGTCGCCGTGCAGCTTGCCCACGCAGGAAAAAACGGCATCGGCCGGGGCAAATTCGCCCCCCTGGCCCCTTCACAAGTGGTTGAGAAGGAGAAAACAAAAGCCGCGGAAATGACGGTGGAAGATATTCAAAGAACGGTGACGGCCTTTGGAGATGCGGCGCAAAGAGCGGTGGACTCGGGGTTTGACGCCGTTCAAATCCACGCGGCCCACGGTTATCTCCTCAGTCAGTTTCTATCCCCCTATTACAACAGACGAAAAGATGGATACGGGGGTACTCTTGAGAACCGGGCCTCTTTTCTTGTTCAGGTGTACCAGGAGATCAGGCAAAGGGTGGGGAAGGCCTTCCCGGTGATGGTCAAAATAAATTCGGAAGATTTCCTCGACGGCGGCATCACCACGGCCGAGATCATTGAGGTCTGTCATATGCTTGAAAAGCTCGGCATGGATGCCGTTGAGTTCAGCGGCGGCACCTTCGAGTCGGGCAGGTATGTCCCCTCACGGACCGGCACCGCAAAGTTTGAAGAGCGTGAAGCCTATTATCGAGAGGCTGCCAGGATGTACAAAAGGGAAATCGGTATCCCCCTGATTCTCGTGGGCGGTTTTCTCTCCTATCCCATTGCCCGGGAGGTGGTGGAGCTCGGCATTACAGATTATGTCGCCCTTGCAAGGCCCCTGATCAGGGAACCCCATCTGATCAAAAGATGGGGGGAAAATGACAGGAGAAAGGCCCACTGCATTTCATGCAATTTGTGCTTCAGAACCCTGTTTACGAAGGAGGCGCTACATTGTGCTGCCGAAAAAAAAGAACGGGAATAGGAATCAAAGATTCTGTCCGCATCATCATGGTAATCCTGGGCGCTTGACAAAAAGTCGGGTCTTGTGTTATTCAGAGCCTTTATTTTTTACAAAAGGGATGTAATGATTAAAAAAAGGCGCTGCACGTTTCAGTGTATAATACTCTCATGGATCGTTCTATTCGGGGTGATTTCAGCTAATCCTGAATGTCGTGACCTATTGCTGAACAGCACCCATCAGGAGAGCGGCCTTCGATTCACTGACAGCACAGTGCTTTTGTCCTCCAGCAATCAAGATTTTCATTCTTTTGCTGATCATGAAAGAGGGACCTGCCAAAGAGGAGCCTGCCAAAGAGAGACCTGCTGCCGGAAGAAACAGTGTAACAAACAACGTCAGCTGATTCTTTCAGGTCAGGGCCCTGAAGCTCCTCAACAAAACTGGTTTTCTTCCAATGGAACCCCATACCCCTACCAAAAGGAAAAAGAACAGCTGAATACCGGCTTGGAAAGACGGCCGAGTACCATTTCACTGTTCATCTTAACCCAATCTTTTCGCTGTTAACTATTCTCCCTCCTCAACTTTTTCAGACCTTCGGAAATAATGAATCCCACAACCCGGCTTCTCTTTTGGCCCATCTGCTGTGTTGCTGCAGGTTTTTGTCGAATTATATAATCGGGCCTCATGTATTCCCTTACACTCCGGTTGGGTGCACTGGCAGCTCTTGGCAGCAAACTTTCCTGTGCCTTGTAAACGGGAACTTCTGTGCGCACAGATTGTCTTAGAGCTATCCGGACACGGGTTTTCGGTCAGCCACCAGGCAGCGGGTTTATCATCTCATCTCAAATTAAAAGAGTTATATATGCAGAAAGATAAAAAAACAGAAACAAAATATGTCACAAAACAGAAAGTTGTCGTGATTGGGCTCATTTGCCTGATAACAGGATTTGCTGCCGGTGTTGTGTTCACCTCTTACAAACTAAGCACCTCTGGCACTCCATCACCTGCAAACAACCAGACCATTGATTATAGCAAAAAAGAGATGGCCCTGAAAAATGAGTTGTCTGAAAATCCAGGGAATGTGACTGCCTGGACGCAATTGGGGCATGTCTATTATGATACAGGTCAATACGCAAAAGCCATTGCCGCCTATGAAAAATCTCTGGAGATTGCGCCTGGAAACGCCAATGTCCTCACGGATATGGGTGTTATGTATCGAAGAGATAAACAGTTCAGGGAATCCATCAACTCTTTTGACAAGGCCATTGCGGCAGATCTGAAACATGAGAGTGCGCGGTTTAATAAAGGAATCGTTTTGATGCATGATCTCAATGAAAAAAATAAAGCGCTGGCTGTATGGGAAAACCTGCTGTCCATCAATCCGGTTTTCATGGCCAGCAAAGACAAGAGTCTGGATGAGTTGATCAAACACTACAGGGAGCATTAAATAAAATGACACCAAAAAACAGAAAAACAGCATCGAACCCTGTCTGGCAGCTGTTCATATCAGTAAAGCTTACAGCTGTGCTCCTGGCCCTTCTGGCTGTTACGTCAGCAGCGGGGACCTTTATCCCCCAGAGCGCAAGTCCGGAGCAGTACGCCCAAATGTACGGCGCCCTGGGGTATAATTTGATTCAGGTGTTCGACCTGTTTGACATGTATCATTCCTGGTGGTTCCGGTCCCTGCTTGGATTGCTGGCAGCCAACATTATCATATGCACCCTGGACAGATGGCCTTTAACCTGGAAAACGGTCTCTGCCGGGGCTGTCAATCCTGAAAGACTGTTAAAACGAAAACCCGCCGGTGAATTCAAAGAGTCACGAACGCCTGATGAACTGAAGCCGCTGTATGAATCCTTTATGACCGAAGAATGTTCTGTCCAAGGGGAAAAAACGGTAAATGACGGGTTTGTTGTTTATGGTGAAAAGGGACGGTGGTCGCGTTTAGGGGTTCCAGTGGTCCACCTGAGTGTTGTTCTGATCCTGGTGGGCGCTCTTGTCGGATCTTTTTGGGGGTTTGACGGCTACGTGAATATTCCTGAAGGAGGGTCGGCAGAGCGGATCCATCTTCGGAACAGCAACGAAATCAAAGAACTCGGATTTGAAGTCTTCTGCAAAGACTTTGCCATTGAGTATTATGAATCGGGAGCTGTCAGTGAATACAAATCAACGCTTCAAATCCGGAAAAATGGAGAGATTGCAGCTGAGAAGGATGTCATCGTCAATGATCCGTTGCAATATAACGGCATCCGATTTTTTCAATCCAGTTACGGTGCGTTACCTCCTGAAAATCTTGAAATTAAAATTCAGGCCAAGAAGTCGGGTGAATTTAAGACATACAGCACCAAAATCGGCAAAACGGTTAAGCTGCCTGGAGATGCGGGGGAATTTACCGTCTCACGATTTAACAAGGATTATCATTTTAAAACCATGGAACTGGGGCAGGCCGTCGAGGGGGTTTTAAGCCTCAAAGGGGGGGAACCCGTTCCTGTCGTATTACCGCTCAGGTTTCCAACCTTTGACAAGATGAGGAAAGGAGAGTGGGTTGTTTCCCTTGAAGAACATGACAACAAATTTTACACGGGGCTGTCGGTCAGGCGAGATCCAGGCGTCTCTCTGGTCTATTTGGGCTTTCTGCTGATGTTAGGAGGGTGTTGGGTGATCTTTTTTCATTCCCATCAAAAAATATTGATCAAAGTCACACCCCTGGCTGAAAGCAGCATGATTTCAATATATGCTTCCACAAGCAAACATAAAGTGGATCTCAAAAGGCAAGTTGAAAAAATCACCACCGCTTTGAAACGACTGTAATAACGATTTTTAGAAATAAGAAGGCAAGGAAATCAAATGAATAGTTCTTTAATACTGTCAGTAACAACATTTATTTACGGTGCCGCCGCATTTCTCTATCTTGCGGAATGGATCTTCAACCTCCAGAGCACAAGAAAGGCCGCCACCTGGACCCTGGTGTCCGCTGTCCTTGGGAATGCCGCCGGTCTCCTGCTTAGATGGAAAGAGTCCTATGACATGGGAATCGGCCACGCCCCACTTTCCAATCTTTACGAATCCCTGGTTTTTTTCTCTCTTGTAATTGCATTGGTATACCTTGTGCTGGAGAGAAAATATCTCATTCAGACAATAGGGGCTTTTGCGACACCGTTTGCATTTTTATCAATGGCCTATGCCTCTTTATCGCCTAACATCGGGGATACGATTCAGCCTTTGATGCCCGCCTTAAAAAGCAATTGGCTCATTGCACATGTTGTCACCTGTTTTATCGGCTACGCCGCCTTTACCATCGCTTTTGGTATTGGTATTATGTTTCTCATGGCGCCTTCCGAAAAAGCGCCGGCATCCGGTTTGTTATCCCGGCTGCCGGACAAGCCGGTCATGGATGAACTCATGCATAAAATGGTGATGTTCGGATTTTTATTTTTGACGGGAGGAATCATCACCGGCGCAGTCTGGGCAAATTCGGCATGGGGCAGATACTGGGGATGGGATCCCAAAGAAACCTGGTCGCTGATAACCTGGTTTGTGTATGCCGCGCTGCTGCATGTCAGATTCATGCGGGGCTGGCGTGGCACCCGGATTGCGGTCTTTACGGTGATCGGTTTCGCCGCCGTCCTTTTTACCTATTTTGGGGTTAATTACCTGCCTGGACTGCACAGCTATGGATCCTGAACTGTGCATATCCGGAACTGGATGGCAAAGATCTAAAGGGGGGGGCTTAATCATAACATCGGCCACCTTGGGGTGGGATCGGTTACATTGACATGACCAGAA
>JAWOGI010000230.1:0-4880 GCA_046496975.1 Desulfobacteraceae bacterium
AAAATCAACAAAAAATCGCCCCCCCTTCCAAGTCTCTTTTTCTGGCCTTGATAAAATATGCATTAAACGGGCTTGGTCATAACATCGGCCACCCTGGGGTGGGGTCACCTTTTCGTTATTAACATTATCGTGTGCTTTGTGGTTTGATTGTGCTTTTCTGTCCGATAACGTCAATAACAAAAGCCTGACCCCGTTGGCCCGCTGACCCCGTTGGCCCGCCAAATGGACGAGTGGCCGATGTTATGACCAAGCCCCCAAGGCCGAAAATTAGAATGGCTGCGGGTACAAACCATTGCTTTTTCATCCTGAAAAGAGTATTACAAGATAAAAACAGAAAAACAGGTGTGCATATGAATTTTTTTGATATTATTGTTATCGCGGTGGTGTTGTTCTGCCTGATCCGGGGGTTTTTTCGGGGGTTTATCCGGGAAGCCTCCTCAATAATCGGGGTTTTGGCTGCCTTTTACGGAGCGGTTACCTATTATCCTGTTTTGGCCGTGAAAGTTGGATTCTGGATATCCACTCCTTTGTATGCAAGTGTTGCAAGCTTTGTGCTTCTTTTTGTTGGGATTCTCATTGCTGTTAACGCCGTGGCGTACCTGATCCGGTATCTGATGCAGGTGGCCTTCCTTGGATGGTTTGACCGGTTGCTGGGCATTGTGTTTGGTGCTGCCAAGGGAGTGATTGTCGTTTCCATTTTGTTTATTGTTGTTACGGCATTTGTTCCCAATCGGGCAGGCTTTTTGTCAAAATCCGTTTTTGCTCCCCACGTCTCCGTGGCAGCAGAATTTTTGACCGTGTTTGTGGCCGAAGAGATGAAAAAAGAGGTGAAAACCAGGGTAAAAGGAGTGTAAGAAATTTGAAAACAGCAGAAAAAGCCCGAAGAGACCAGGGCATATATGCTCTTGTTGACATAGTAAGGACCCTCAGGGGGGACAAGGGGTGTTCCTGGGATAAAAAACAGACTCCTGACACCATGTGGAAATGTCTGGCAGAAGAGGTGTATGAGCTTTTAGAGGCCATAGAAAGCAACGATTTCGATGCGGTGTGTGAAGAGACAGGGGATGTGCTGTTTCAGCTGGTATTTATTGCCGAGCTGTACAGGGAAAAGGGAAATTTTTCCATTGGCAACAGCATTGACCAGGTGAAAGAGAAGATGATCCGCAGACACCCCCATGTGTATGACAGGGCTGTTTTAAACAGTGACGACGAGCTGCGCAGCCAGTGGGAAACAATTAAAAAGCAGGAAAAAGAGGATGCCGGCAAAAAACAGCTGTCATCGGCCCTCGATTCTGTACCTTCCGGCATGCCGGCACTGTTGCGGAGCTATAAAATTTCCAAGTGTGCCGTTAATGCCGGGTTTGACTGGGAGGATATCAACGGGGTGCTGAAAAAGGTCGAAGAGGAGTGGCAGGAGTTCGGAGAGGCCCTGTTGTCAGGGGATCAACAGGCCGTTGCCACGGAGTTCGGGGATATTCTTTTCACCCTTGCCAATGTTGCCCGGTTTGCCGGTATTCATCCGGAGACATCTCTGGCAAAATCAACCGGTAAATTTGAGAAACGGTTCCGGTTCATGGAAGAGGAGGCCCGTAAGAGCAGATCTCTCTTAAAGGATCTTCCCAGAAAAGAGCTGGATGTTTTGTGGGAAAGGGCAAAGGAAAAATATGACGGTCATTGCTGACCCCTACCCATAATCCCCCCGCTGAAACTTGGCATACTCGGTATTGGCGGTTAACGCAAGTTCCATGGCAATGGTTTTCAGTTCCGACTCTTCATTTTCAGCTTTTGTCTCTTTGAGCAGCTTGCCTGCTGTGGTTTTGATCTCTTTCAGGGCCGGTTCAATGGTTTTCAGGCTGTTTTCCGGGTTTTTCAGTGTTGCGGAATAGGCATCAAGGAGATTGAGAAGCCGGTCGGTTTTTTCTTCCAGGCCCCGGGCGGGGTCTTTGAGTGTTGGCTGAACCAGAGAAAGTTCCGATAACCTGTCTGTCTGCTGTGTGTTGTCAGAAGCTTTGGTTTCAAGCATCTTGTCCAGTGTCCGCTGGAACCGGGCCCCATTGGTGCTGTTTTTATTGGCCGCTGCTTCGGGAAAAATCCGGGCAGGCTGATCTATTCTGTTTATCATGGTTATTCTCCTAACGTTGGTTGGGATCTGTGTGTTAAACAAGCAAAAACTGGGCCGGAGGTTTACAAAAAAAAGGCTGTTTCTTTTTTGCCTGTTTTATCAGGGATTTGGGGGAGGGGGTGTCCGGTGTGGTAGCGGGCCTTGAAACAGGGAAGTTCTGGAATCCAGGAACGGGGGGAGGCATTTTTTTCTGGTGCGGGGCAAAAGATGCATGCCGACCAAACAGCGGCTGATCGAAAATCCGCGTTTGGAAGAAAAAACAAGGCCCGGATTAAACCATCCGGTGGATCATTGCCCCGGCCACCCGGTCAGGGTTTACCGTGTACTCTCCCTGTTCCACCTGGTTTTTCAGCTGGTTTACCCGGGATGCCCTCTCCCGGGAGGGAGAGTCCATGGCTTTCTGGATGGTTTGGAGATCCTTTGTATCGGAAGAGAGGGTTACGCTGTCAACAGCCTGCTGTGTTTCTGTTGTTTTTCCTGCTTTTGCGGCTTCCCGGGTGGTTTTATTTCCCTGCTGGGAGCTGTATGCCTTGTTGACGAGATTGGCATTGGTGTTTGATATCTGCATTTTACGGCCTCTTTGTTATGATTCCATATTGTTGTCTGCTGCCCTGCGTGCCAGCTCTGTCATGCGTTTCATGACAAACTCAGAGTCCTCAACGGAAAGTGTCTTGACGGTTTTGGTGTTGTTCTCATCAATGGCGGTATAAGAAAATTTTTCTTGTTTTTTTCCGGTAAAATCGATTTTCTGTCCCATCTCTTTTTCAATCTGGCCGGTAATTTTCTCTTCTACCTCTTCTTTGGGACCATCGGTGGTAATCCGGTCAACAATATTGGCAGCCACCTTTTCAATGATGGCTGCCCGTTTGCCCTGGGTGGAGAGGTTCACATTGTCGGCAGATGGCTTACCACTGCCGTCACTGTTATTTTTGGCAAGCAGCTTGCCCTGGCTCAGCTGGCGGCTGTAAACCTTGAGAACATTTTGTATCTGGTATGACGGGATCTGCATGGGCATTCTCCTTGATAACAATAGGATCGGCATTCCAGGGCAGCAGCTTTAATTTTTTTGTCAATCGTCGAAATTACCATCATCTTTTTTGTGATCAGCGGTTATCAAGGCTCCTTTCTGCAGGATTTCATGCCGGGTCCACTGGTTTGGATCCTCCTGCATCTCTGCTTTTTTACCGGGGTTGTGTGAGCCGGTTTCGAGAATATCCGCCACAACAAGGTCGGCTGTGTCTGTTGCATCGAAAACCTCTGTCAGCAGAGTAAAAACAAACCTTTCAACATTTTTTGCCATACGTTCCCTGATCTCTGCAGGCTGTGCAAGGAGACTGTTTTCAAAGGGAAGGTTGAGTTTTTTGAAATCCCCCCCCTCAAGTCCTCTGGCCTCTGCCCAGGTCACCATCTCCTGCCACATGGTTTCGGTAACCCCCTTGTCTTTCTGCTTGATGAAATGACCGCCGGGGTCGAGGAGGGCATTGCCGTAGTCGTTCACTTCAAGGCCCCAGGAGATCATCTGAAGTGCCGTGGCCACATTGGCCTTGGTGGTTCTTGTCTTCAATGCGATCTCCCTGAGCCTGTCGCTGCTGTTGCCCGACGTGCCGTGCTGGGCACCTGAAATACCGTATTTGGAAAGTGCATTGTGGATGTCACTGGTAAGGGGGACATCGATTCCCGCTTCGCTCTCTTCAAGGCCGTGGGTGGTGCCGTTGTTCAGGGCTATCCAGTCTGGAAAAATATTGTTGGCATTCAGCCCCTGGATGAGGAAACAGGCCTCCTTGGCTGTGGACAATCCCAGCTTGCCCTTGATCTCGCCGACTTCTGTTTCAAGCCCTGCCCAGTCCGGGACAAAAGGGTTCAGTTCGATGTTGGCCAGCAGGTTCTCCGCATCGGGAAGGTGGGAAGCGTCAATGGCAATGGAGGTGATGCCGGCGTCAAACAGTGTGGGGATTTCCGTTTTGGCCGCCTGGATCTCTTCGCTTTTTTTGATGCCAAAGTGGTCTCCATGGATGGCAACGGGAATGGTGATGCCAAGCTCGTTGCACAGAGCGTCCACCTGCCTTGCAATGTTCCAGAGGCTTACGGCGCAGTAGGCCTTTCTGCCTCCTTCGGATCTGGCAATTTCAATGATGACGGCGGCATTGGCTCTCTGGGCAGCCATGAGGGTTCCTCTGATAACAAAATGGTTTCTTCCGTTGGCAGCAATGGTCATGCAGCGACCCTTTTTCAACATGGCCCTGTCAATGTATTTTCCGCTGACAATAAGGGCCCTGGAGTTTGGAAAGAGCCGTTTTATGTTGGGCGGCCGGCCAAGGTCAAGGGCTTTTTCAAAGTCTGGGGAATCTGTTTTGGATTCAGTCATTAAATAAGGCCTCCTTATGGTGTGAAACGTGGAGCGGCAAACCGGCAGGGGTGAACACCGCCAGGTTTCATTTTTGTGGTGTGCCCGGCAGAAGGCATGGACGTCCTTCTGTTGCCCATCCCATGGCCGGTGTTGTGATCAAGGCTGAAAATAGCTGTCCCGGTAACAGTAATGGCATGGAACGAATAAAAAATCAAGTATCCAGGTGAAATTTCAATTATCCCTCCCCCGGGGGCAAAACCCGAATCGCCTGTCGGGATTACACGACTTTGATATAACGGCCATGCCCTGCGGGCACAACAAAAGTAGAAAGTCGAATTAGAGGCAGCCGGTTCGGGGTTTTGCCCGTAGCGGTTTTGAGCGGCAGCTGTGAGCATGGATGCTCTAAACAGC
>JAWOGI010000266.1:0-21840 GCA_046496975.1 Desulfobacteraceae bacterium
CTCTTTTCTTGTCCCGTGCTAAGTCGACGTTCTGTTTCCTGCAAAGCTTTCTTGTGCCAGTCAGGAGATTCCACCTGTTCCTCTTCATTAGACAGATCTTCCCAAATGGCTTCCATTACCCTCAGTTTTTCTTCTTTGGTGACATTTGTTTTCTGGTCAAAGGCCAGGCCGGCCTCAATTCGTTCCAGCACCGTCTCTTTCTGTTCCGGGAACTGATACCCCTCATAGTCGTGGGAGAGGACCAGGTTGCCGTCCCGGGTGCGCCAGAAGTTGCCCATGTGGTCAAAACAGACCTTTGAGGTGACCTCCAGGGCAGTGATCATACGCTTCAGTTCAAGCAGCTGCTCCCGGGGGGTCAGCAGAATAAATTTCCCCCGGCTGATATCCTCCTGCAGCGGAGTGCCGGGCAGGGGCCTGAAGGGCCGGGAGCGGATATAGTGGGGGTTGACCGCATTAAGCACCCCGGCTGTGTTCTCGGCATGGGCCGTGGACCGTTCTTTACCCCCAAGACCCGGCATCCAGTATTCGGAAACCTGGAATCCGGCTGCCATGGCCTTTTGACCGCCCTGGATCTGGCCCTTGGCATCCACCCCTTTCCTGATCTGTTTGAGCAGGGTATCATCCCCGGTTTCCAGCCCCAGGTGGAGCCGGCCCAGGCCTGATTTCCGGATGCTTTCAAGGTTTTCCAGGGATCTCTGGGCCAGGGTTCTGGCCCTGGCATAGGTGGTGATCCGTTCAATGGAGGGAAAGGTGGTTTTCAAATGAGAGACGGCCTCTATCAGATCGGCCGGCTTCATGATAATGGAGTTGCCGTCCTGGATAAAGGCGGTCTTGCCTCCTGAAATCCACCACTGGATCACCATGTCAGCCCCGGGATGGCTTTTGAGCTCCGGGTGACGGCGGATCAGGGAAAAGATGCCTTCCTGGGTGATGCCGGAGTGGGACCCGTTCCCCACGGATTCGCCTTCCAAGTCGTGAATCAGGGCCGCCATGGCATCAATATCCGACTTTATCTCATCCAAGGACCGGAGCTGAAATTTTTTGGTCTTATACATGGCGCAAAAGGTACAGTGGTTCCAGGGACAATTACGGGTAAACCTGACCAGAAGAGAGGCGCTGCCCCCTTCACTGGGGGGACGGTAGACTCCGGTTTCAAACGTATATCTGCCTGAGGACATGGGATCTCCTTTGTCAAATTAATATTTTCCCCCACATAGAGGAAGGGGATTCCCAGGCACCCTCAAACGGGTGCAAGGTACAAAGCCCGGGTTAACGGTCTGGAAATAAGCCCCTACCCTCTCACTATCCAGATACCGGACAAGACAAGCAAACTTGTGACTGCCAATCCCGCTTCGAAAGAGAACACATCACCGCAGATTGCCAGACCGGCGGGTAAAAGCCCGCTTCCGATAAGAGGTGCCGCAGAAATACTCAGAGAAAGGGTCAGAGCTCGATTTTCATTTGAGGAAATAGACGAAGCCATTGACAGCATTGGCGGAAACAGACAGGCTGAGGCCGCTGACTGCACAAAAATAGAAGGGATCATTATATAGTCTGGTCCGCTGCCAAGCCCAAGCACTGCAACGCCAGTCAATCCAAGTGCAATTTTAATTGCCGTCGCTGGACTCAACCGGTCTGTCAGCCAGCCTGAAACCAGCACTAAAATAATGCCTGGAATTCTTGAGAAGCCCAGAAGCTGATTGGCAACGCTCAACTCATATCCCCGTTCCGAGACCAGAAACAATGGCGTCATGGAGTACACGCCGGTTTCCACCCCCACGGCAATGCTTAATAAAATGCATAGCTTCCAGAATGACGGATCAGTAACGATTTCACGAATTCGGCTGAAATTCGGAGGTGTTGGACGCTGGTCACTGTCTACGCCTGTTTTCAGATAGACAATCCCCAACACAAACATAACAAGAGCAGCAGTGAAATATCCATAACGCCATGAGCCTGAAACGACAGCAGCCGTCGCCACAAATGGTACAACAATAAGCGCAATATTCGGGGCCAGTTCGTGAATTCCCATGGCCTTTCCCCAGTCTTTGGGCTGTACCAGCGTGGTAATGAGGGCAATACCTGATGGCACATAGAGCCCTCCTGCTATACCCACTCCGATGTAGCCGAGAGCGAGTCCCCAGAATGTTCCGGCTTGGGTAATGACAACAGCAGCAGCGGCGGAACCCAGGATAGACAGGAGAATACATCGCCTGTATCCCCACCTGGCTGCCAGAAAAGCCGCACCAAGTTGGCTCAGACTGAAACCTAAGCCCATCAGTAAAACGAAAAAACCACTTTGAGTATGGCTTAATCCCAGTTCCAGCTCGATTTCAGGCAGTAACGGTCCGGTAAGCTGGCGGGTGACAAAATGAAGAAAGAAGATGACAGTAAGAAAAATGACAGACCAGAGAACTCGATAAGGTTCTGCTCCCGATGGTTTCCAACTTTGATCTTCTGTTCTTTCAATACCCATTATATTGAGTCTCGTTAATTTTCACTTTGCAGTAGATGGAAGGGTCGCGGGCAAGAAAACAACTCGCCGCCTGTCAGCCATTGTCCTCGTTTTCCGGCTCTTCATGGAAAACCACCAGGCATTTGGGATTTCGCTCGGCGATCTTTCGGGCCGCATCGGCGGGAACCAGCTCGAACTGACCGTCCAGATTGACAATGGCCATCCGGCCGTTGCTGACCTGATCGGCGAGTTTGGCCGGCATGAAAAACTTCTTTATCCGTTTTTTCACCACATAATGGTAGGGTTCATCATCATCCCGGGGTTCCAGGACCACCTTGTTGTTCAAAACAATCTGCCGGATCTGGGCGGCATTTTCACGCTGCTTCTTCTCTTCGTTGCGCTGGCGGTTTAATTCCCGGTTTCGGGCCTCATAGGCCAGCCGCTCTTCCCGGGCAATACTGTCCTCTTCGGGCTTTTTCTGCTCCTGCTGCTTCTTTTTTCCCTTGTTCCCCTTTCTGCTGACCCGTTTTTCCTTCCTGACCTTTTTCGCCTGCTTTTCATTGGCCAACCCGGCCTTGAGAAGCTGATCCTGTAACGATTCTCCCATACTTTGTCTCCGTCTATGCTGGTCGCGGTCTGCGCCTATACGGCTGATTTGATGCTGTCGATAACTGTATCGTTGAGCTCAGGGTAGTAGAGTTTCTCTCGAGCAGCCTGGCAGATACTCTCCTCCCACAGGCGGAACGAATCCACATTCTGCAGTGTGTGGTCAGCAACCTTGGGGTTGCCCTTTTCCGCAATCTCCCGGATTCCGGCAAAAGCCTGGTCGTCGCCGGGAAAGTACATCGGTATCACGCCGGTGTTCTTTGGAAGCGATTCAAAAAGCATGCTGGAGCGCCTTTCCCGCTGGCAGTCTTCTACATATTTATCCAGGCTGAAAAAGTTAAGGCTCCCCAGAGCACCCAAGGCATGCCGCATGATATGTACCCCATATTTGCGCAACGCGTTGCGGCTCAATTCCGAATCGGTCAGCGCCTGGGAAGTCACCTCCGTTATGCTGGTGCTGCCTCCGGTCTGGGCGGAAGGAAAACCTGTAATCCAGGAGTTGACCCGCGCCAGGGCTGCGTTGATGAACGTCTGGTGGGGAGAACTGTAAGCAAGAGTGCCGCCGGCATCGACAACACTGGGTATGCCGCAGTGGATGCACGATATGCCCGGGGTAACGGTCTGGGCAACAACCATCATGAAAAGAACCTGGGCATGGTTCTGGGTCAGAAAAGATTCCGGGCTGCCGGGGGCGGAAATGCCGGCCATGCTCTGGTCGATCAGCAAAAGGGTGTTGCCTGTGCGGGCACTGCGCAGAAAAGGATCAACCATGTTGTTCATGGGCGCCAGGGAGGTAATCAGGCTGGTGCCGTCGATCCAGTCCTCCTTGCCTTTAAGAAATGCCACCTGGTCATCGCCCATGGTATTGGTGGTGATCATCTTGAGCCCTTGAAAATTTTTCTCCATCAGCTGAGCAATCTCAAAGAGGGAAGTGCTCTTATCGCAGGCCACAGGCAGACTGAAAATCCCTTCACCATCCTGTTGTTCGCTTACCGTTAGGATAATCTTTTCGTACTCCTCGCGGTTGGCCGGACGCAGTTCTTCGTCGCCCGTCCTCTTTAGAAAGGGGGAGGTTGCACCGGTGCCAAACGTGTTCATTCCCGGATCTCCAGGCATTTCACGGGGCACCTGCCCAAGGCAGTGATCGATGTACCCACGCTTCAAGGGGATGAACAACGCCGTTTCGTTGTCAAAATCCACGGCATCGGCTTCCATGAGCAGATCCATGAGGAGCTGGTTCTCGCTGAGATTTATACCGATTTCCGTCAGCACCCGTTTAGCATTTTCGTCAATGCGCTGGTAAACCGCCTTCTCTGTGATCAGAGCATTGATCTCCTCCATCCGGCATCGAGCTTTTTTAAGAACCGTTTCGTCGGTGACATGACGTAAAATATCCTGGTAAATGGCTTTGGCCTCTTGGAATTGAGCCTTTTGTTCCAGGAGTATTGCCCGGTCAAAGGCTTCATCTGCCTGTCCGTTTATTGCCTGCACTGTTTTACCCCCCAATACTTTGGAAAAATTATTGAAAACCTCTGCTGCGGGGTATATACCATAAAAAGAGCAGAAACAAAACCATTGACGCAATTTCATGGGGGGTGGGGGTCCTGTGAGTTTTGTCGATGGCTTGCTTGTCTGATTGAAATATGATTTACTTTTAATGCTGTGGTGTCGGTTTTTTTTAACAGCCCACTGCCACCTTATATAATTGGAAACAAAGGGAACACCTATGGGTGAAAGGTCTGAATCATCAACAACACCCCCTGTCTGGCTGACTCAGTGGATGGAAGTCCGCAAAATACCCCTGTGGGGTGCGGCGGATCTGGGGAATTTTTTTGTTCCCCGGGACGAATCAGGAGAGGGCTTTCCCCTGGCGATCACCTGGGTGATTCCAATGAACCCCCAAATCATGGCCGGTATCCAGAACGGGCCGAACCAGAAATATGCCGATGAGTATGCAAGGGTCAACGATCATATTAATGAGCTGTCAGCAGCGTTAGCAGCCGAGATCAGGGCCAGAGGATTTCGATATAGAGCAGTTGGGGCCTCGGAACGTACCGATACGGTTAATGTCAAAGGAGACTTTCCCCACAAGACTGCCGCGACAAGGGCAGGATTAGGCTGGATAGGTCGTCATTGCCAGCTCATTACGCGCCAGTTCGGATCGTGGGTTCGTCTGGGAACCGTTTTCACCGACCTTGAACTTCCATGTGGCCCCCCAATGGAGAGAAATTTCTGCGGCGACTGTATGCGCTGCGTAGACGCCTGCCCTGCACATGCATTGAAGGGGACTGCCTGGTATCCCGGCGTGCCCCGTGAAGAGATACTGGATGTTCAAGCTTGTGATCAATGGAAAAAAGAACACTACTTTGAGTTTCACAAAGGCCATAACTGCGGAATTTGCTCGTCTGTCTGTCCCCACAGCACCGCATCAAATATCCGCCGTCCACGGTTAAAACCGTACCGTTCACGTAGTTGGAAGCATCACTGGAAAGAAACACACAGGCCCCCATGAGATGGGCAGGCCGGGTTTTTTCCGTCAAAGCAGTGGCAAAGTATCCCGGGGCAATGGCGTTCACCTGGATATTGAATTGCCCCAGTTCATCGCACATGGATTTGGTTAACCCCACGATACCGTGCTTGGTGGCAGCATAAATAAAAATGGTGGTCAATGCAATGGGAGTGACCCGCCGGAAAATGGAAAAAAGATAATTTTATCAACCAAGCCCATGATCTTTTTCCTTGTGTGTTATATCTATCTGATCAGAGCAAAGGTGCTTTTCGGCATATTTCTTATAAATACCTGAATTAATGAACAGATCAAATATGTTTGCGTCGATGTGATTCTCTTTTTTCATAAACTCCATTATCTTGATTGCCCGGGACAATTTCATCGGGCCCCTGTATGGCCGGTCCTGTGCCGTCAAAGCTTCGAAAATATCGGCAATGGCAAGAATACGGGATTGAACTGCCAGGTTTTTTTTTGATAATTGGTTGGGATATCCTGTGCCGTCCAGTTTTTCGTGGTGGCTTGCTGCAAATTCCGATACACGGGAAAGATTCTCAGGAAAAGGCAGTACCCGGGTGATTTTCTCTGTTGCTTTTACATGATTTTCAACAATTTTACGTTCTTCGGCGGTTAAAGTACCTTTACGAACACAAAGGTTTTTCACTTCATCCTCGGTTAGATAAGGATAGACTGTCCCATGAAAGGTATAGGTTTTTTCTGCAATGGCGTTTATTCTGTGAACTTCTTCATCGGACATGAAATCGCTTCTATTACATGATTGGATAAAACCAAAATCATCCCTCAAAGATTCAACCTTCTGTTGAAAATCATATTCGATCTGGCTGAGCATAAATTCACAGCTATCCCCTTGAATCTGCAGCTTTGTTTTTTTATTGAGGAACTCATTTTCAGCCACTGTTTCAATCAATTGGAAACGGGTTTCAATGCCTTCTATCCGATCTATCAGCTTCTCAAGCTTGTTCCCTTTATCAATCACATGCTGGGGGGTCACTATTTTTCCAATATCATGCATCCATGCGGCGACCCTGAGTTCTTCCATCTGCGCATCATCAAAAACAAGTCCCTCAAAATTATTATCATCACTCTCATTGATTGTTTTTGCTATCAACATGCTCAAGCTGACGACCCGTTTGACATGTCCGCCAGTGTAAGGGGACTTTTCATCAATGGCAGAGGCCATGCTTTTAAGAAAAGCAGAGAGCAGTTCTTTAAGATTCTTAATCAACTGTGCCGTGGTAAGGCCAACCGAAATCTGGGATGAAATGGCAGACAAGAGTTCTTCGTCCTCTTTTTCAAAAACCCCCTTTTTTTTATTGATGACCTGAACGACACCAATAATAACGCCTTCACGGTTGATAACAGGAGAACAAAGAACCATTTCCGTTTTAAACCCGGTTTTTTTATCAACTGACGGGGAAAACCGTGGATCTTCGTAGGCATTCCTGATATTCAGCATCTCTCCTGTTGTCGCGACATGTCCGGCAAGTCCCTGGTTCATTGGAAAACGAATTTCCTTTATTTCAGATTGTTCAGCAACTTTTGACCAAAGTTCATCTGTTTTTTTATCCACAAGAAACAGAGAACTTCTCTGGGCATTTAAAACCTGGGAAATTTTATTGACAATAATACGGAAAAGAGCATCCAGATCATTGGTCTGGGCAACGGCACTGCTTACCTCATAGAATACAGTGAGTTTTTCATGCTCCTTCATAATTTTGCGACAGAGTCTAAAGTTTTCAACGGCAATGGTTGTCTGATAGGCAAAGGCAGTTAAAAGTTTTTCATCTGAGCTGTTAAACGTACGACCCTTTTTATTTATCAGCTGAATAACACCTATGGTAATGCCTTTGGGATTTTTCAAGGGCCCGCATAACATATTTCTGGTTCTGTATCCCAGTGAACTGTCAATGGTGCGGTCAAATCGCTCGTCTTCATAGACATCGACAATATTTACCATTTGACCGTTTCTGGCAACCCAGCCGGCTATGCCCTTGTTAAGGGGCATTCTGATTTCTCGCTTTTCAACCCCCATGGCGACTTTAGACCACAATTCATTGGAAAAGGGATCAATGAGAAAAACAGTTGCCCGTTCTGCATCAAGGGCCTTACTGGCAGTGGTTACGATCCGTTCGATCAACCTGTCAACACCGGTCTTCAGATCGGACATGTCAGACATGCTCAAAATAGCTGACATGTTCTCCAGTGTCCGTTCGGTTTTACGGGTTTTCAGGACCGTATCCTGAAACTGAAGATTTGTCTCCTTGAGTCTCAAAGTTATCAGGTTTAAAAATTTTTTGGTAAGACCAGGGCAGCTTCGTAAAAAATCATCCAAATGATCATAACCGATCTTTAACATTTGACATTCTGTCAGGGTTTTAACAGAAGCCAGACGTCTTCCTGAAGCAAAATATCCCATCTCACCGACACTGTCACCGGGTCTGATACGGGCGAGAACAATTTTTTCGCTATAATCACCAATCCTGTACACCTCTGCCTCACCCTGAATCATCACATAAAAGCAATCTCCCTGAACATCCTGGGTAATAACCCGGGTTTCCGGGTTGAACTCTACCTCTTCGAGGCTTTGACTGATAAACTCAAGTTCTCTTCGATCTAAAGAAGAAAACAGACTGCACGCTTGTAAAACATCAATTTTTTGAGCAAACTCCCCGCGCTCAAACTTGTTTTGAAAAAAGGTTTCCTGATCCAAAGGTCAATCCCCTTTTTATCTGTACATTAAAAAAACAAGACTCATATTGCGTTCTCTGTCTCTGGGTCTTGTATCAAAATTGTTACAACACGGGTCAGGCTTGGGGTGTTAAAAAAGCTGATTTTTAGCTCGGCTTTTGGGCCTGTTGGGTTTCTTATCTCTGATTTTCGTGTTATTTGGGCAAGAGGTGCCGAATCGTTACCGCAAAATTTGCAATGTTCATTAAATTTTCCCTTTTTTCAATGCAATAGCATTGCATGTGAACATATAGCAAACTGCGTATAATGAATCAAGATGATTAATAGAATTTCTTTTTAAAGAAAAAAGGTTGACACCGTTTCAACGGATATGTATACAAGTATTTTCAATGCCCGTCAGGAAGATGGGGGCCGATTTTTCGGCATAAGAAAAATGGTGTGGGTGTTCCAGTGACATCAGCACCAACCAGATAAAGAGAAACACCAGCCGGGCTGGTTTACAAACCCCGGCTGCAATACAATACGGATGCTGTAAAAAGAGCCACGAAGGTTCCCAGGACGACAAGCCCTGAGGATCTTCGTGGCTTTTTTTGTTTTGTGTCCGTAAAAAACGGGGTGTTGCAAATGAACCATTATAAAACAGCGGCCGTCGCAGCATTGCTTCTCCTTGCGATCCCTTGGCTTTCACTGGCAAAACGGGTTGAAAAGGATACTGACAATGACGGAAAAATCGACCGGATTGCCGTTTTCAATGAAAAGGGAAGACTCGAAAAACTCGAGATAGACAAAGACCGCAACGGAGTAATGGACCTGTTCCAGTTTTATGAAAACGAATCCCTGACCAGAATTGAACGGGACACCAATGCAGACAACCGCATCGATACAAGGGATTATCTGGAAAACGGCAAGGTGGTTCGCCAGGAGCGAATCGACGATTCAAACAGGATTTACCAGGTAACCCGATTCAATGGCAAAGGCGAGCCTGTTAAAACCGAAAAAGACACCAACGGAAGCGCAAGTTTTGATACCGTGTACCACTTTGAAAACGGCAAACTCTCCTCTGTTCAAAAAGACAGTGACGGCAACGCCACCTTTGACATTTGTGACACCTACGAAAACAACAGGCCGCTACAGCGAACCGTGGATAAAAACGGGGACGGGATACCGGAAAAAGAGATCCGGTACGACAGCAAAGGAGATCCCGTAAAAAGCCGGCATGACCTGACCGGAGACGGCCACCTCGAAACCGTCCGGTTCTACAGCAACGGAAACGTTACCCGCCAGGAAAAGGACAACGATCATGACGGCGAACCCGATGAGGTGACGGTCTTTGACAAAGGCTCTCCGGCAAAACAGAAAAAAGACACCAACGCAGACGGAAAATTTGACCGATTCACAACCCTTGACAGGGGAACCCCGGTCTCCCAAAGAAAAGACACGGACCACGACGGTGTTGTCGACTGTTTTACAGTCTATAACAAGGATTCAACGGTGAGAAAGATCAAAAGGGATACGGACAACAACGGCACCATTGATGAAATCACGGTGTTCAAAAACCAAAAACCCCACCTTCAAAAAGTGGACAGCAACAGGGACGGAAAATTCGACACCAAAATTTTTTTCAACAAAGAGGAACAGCGCCACAAGGTGGTCATGGATACCAGCGGTGACGGCCGGGACGACACCTGGCAGTTCTACAAGAACAACCGGGTGGCAAGGCTTGAAAAGGATGAAAACGCCGACGGCCGCATCGACTTAAAGGTGGTTTACAAAAACGGGAAAAAAGAGAGTCTTGCCAAAGACAAAGACAATGACGGGTTCTTTGAAACCCGGCAGTACTTCAACCGCCCGGGCTGGTCCCTTGTGGTGGAACTGGACGAAAACCAGGACCAAAGGGCGGAAGCCTCTTTTTACTATAACGGCGGCGTGTTGAGAAAAAAAGAGATCGATGATGACAAGGACGGCAGGCCGGACCTTGTAGAGCACTACAGCGCCGGCGGCAAGCTGGTGAAAACCGGTGAAGATATAGAAAACACGGGAAAACTGACCCTTTTCTGGTTCTACGACGACACCGGCCAGGCCGTGCGGGCGGAAAAGGACAGCGATGGGGACGGAGAGACCGAGGTGTGGTTCTTTTATGAAGACAACCGCCTGACAGCGGTGGAAGAGGACACCAACCAGGACAAAAAGGTCGACGTATGGGAAACCTATGACGATGCCGAGGCCCTTGTCAAACGGGAAAAGGACCTGGACTTCGACGGTCGCCCCGATGTGACCGATCAGGGAATAAACCCACAGAATCTGCACGATCAAAAGGACAAGAGCGATGAGTGATTTTACGTTTCTGCAGGCGATACCGATAGCTTCCACCATTGATTTTCTCTCCAAAGGGGGGTTTTTGGTGATCCCGATCCTGCTCTGCTCGGTGGTCACCGTGGCGATTTTCCTGGAAAGGATCATCACCTTTGCCAGAATGCAGACCCGGGGGAGCGGGCTTGCCCAAAAAACAGCCGCTCTCATGGCACAGGGGGAAAAGGGGATGGCGTTTCAGCAGGCAAAAGAGAGCAACTCCCCCATGGGAAGGATACTGGCCCAGGCCATCGAGGCAAAGGATACGGACCGGGAGGTTTTGGAAACGGTGATGGTCAACGCCACGGAAGAGGAGGTAAGAAACCTCTCCGCCTACACCCAGGCCCTGGCCACCATCGGCAATGTGGCCCCTCTGCTGGGCCTTCTGGGCACGGTAATCGGCATGATCAAGGCGTTCATGGTGATCCAGGAGATGGGCGGCAAGGTGAATGCCGCGGTGCTGGCCGGCGGCATCTGGGAGGCCATGCTCACCACGGCACTGGGGCTTTCCGTGGCCCTTCCCACCATGCTTGCCCACAGCTACCTGATCGCCCGGGTGGACCGTTACGAGGCCAGACTCCAGAGCGGCATGGTAACGTTCATGAAGGCGATCACCGGAAAACAGGAGGCCTGATCCATGCTGGTTCACCGGAAAAAACGGCCGAGATACCAGATGGCGGCCCCGCTCACCTCTCTCATCGATATCGTGTTCATGCTCTTGATCTATTTTCTGCTGACCACCAACTTCATGGTGGACGAAGGGATCAAGGTCAAGCTGCCAAAGGCCCAGGCCTCGGCCCCCCAGACCAAAAAGGAAATCACCGTTTACGTGGACCGGGACGGCAGGACTTCTATCCATGACAAACCGGTGCCGGACCAAGAAATTTTCAAGACACTCAAAGCACTGATGGCCAACCACCAGAACCCGGTGGTGGTGGTCAAGGCCGACCGGGCCGTGGTGCTGAACAAGGCGGTGCGGGTGATGGATCTGGCCAAGGCCGCCGGTGCCGGTAAACTCTGCCTTGCAACGGAAAAGGAACTGTAACATGAAACTGCGCAGGTCAAACAATGGGTGACACGACACCGGAAACCGCCACATCGCCACCGCCGGAAAAGAGCAGTCGTTCCATACAGGTGATGCTATTAATCTCACTGGCCGTGCATATTTTATTGTTCCTGTACCTTTCAGGGGTGTACCGATCCGATGCCGTCACCCCCATTGAACTGACCATGCGCAACGAAACAAAGCCTTTTTCCCGGTCCATTCCCCGGCCCAGGCAGCGAAGCACCGCCCCGCAGATCCACGACACGCAAAAGACCGCCGTCCCCAACCGGCAGGTGCCGAAAATCGAAACAGAGCCAAAGGTTGCAAAGCCCGTGGCTCCCGTCACCGAAACCGTGGCCGTCCCCGACGTGTCGGGCATCCGGCCGGCAAAGCCCAGCCAAATCGGTTTTGAACCGGCAGGGTCGCCGGTGTTCGCCACCAAAGGGGACTATTTTCAGATGGTGAGGATGAGAATCGAAACCCGGAAAACCTACCCGGCAAAGGCCCGCAAAAACCAGATCCAGGGGCGGGTGAGCGTCGTATTCACCATCACCGCCGATGGCGGGGTTGGCCGGGTTTCCATTGCAAAAAGCTCGGGACACGACATTCTGGATGCGGCGGCACTGTCCGCGGTAGAGAGTGCCTCCCCCCTGCCCCGGCCGCCGGGGAATCTCTTCGATGACCGCATTCAGGTTCAGATCACCATCATGTTTGAGCTGACATAATACTTTTTCCATCGTTTTGTTTTCTAAACTAAAAACTTGACTGGAAACCTATATCAATCTATGTTTATGTGCACTGAATGGGGCTTGGTGATAACATCGGCCACCCTTGGGGTGGGCAAAAAGACAAGCAAGATGCGTGGATTATTTTTTGGAAGATCCCTAAGGTTGCGTAAACAGCAGGGAGGCTGTTAATGAAGCTGTTGAAAAAAATCATGACCTATCGGCTGCACATGCGCACGGAACATCCTTTTGGGTGGTCCATTGTCATGGGGAGCTTTTTCATGGTTCTTGTAACAATAGCCGGCACCCTGGGTTATATGCTCATGGAAGGATGGGGCTTTATTGACAGCATATACATGGTGGTAATCACCCTTTCCACAGTGGGCTATATGGAGGTCAAGCCATTATCTGATATGTCGCGGATAATGACCATCCTGGTTATTTTTGGCGGGGTCGGCGCCTTTTTTTATCTTGGCGGATCTCTGGCTCAGATGCTTGTGGAGGGGAAATTTCAAAACTTATTAGGGAGGCGCAGGGTGGAAAAAATAATCAATGAACTTACAGACCACTACATTGTCTGCGGATACGGCAGAATCGGAAGCGTTGTTGCCAGAGAAATCAAGAAGGAAGGATTTAATGTTGTGGTTATTGAAAAAAACCCGGATGCGCTGACCCAGCTGGAACAAAAAAAAATGCTTTTTATCCCGGGAGATGCCACCCAGGACGATACACTTCTCTCTGCCGGTCTGAAACAGGCAAGATGCCTTATCACCGCCCTTGCCGAAGATGCAGCCAATATGTTTGTCACCCTCTCTTCAAAACAGCTCAATCCAAAACTGAAAATCGTTGCACGGACCGATGCTGAATCCCATGTGGCCCGGCTGAAACAGGCAGGGGCGGAACAGGTGTTCATGCCCTATAATATCGGAGGACTGCGCCTGGTGCAGAGCGTACTGCGTCCCACTGTCACCAGCCTCATGGATCTGGCAATGCGGGGGGATATCAATCTGCAGATGGAAGAACTGCCTGTGAGCAGAAATTCTGAACTGGAGGGAAAACCGGTAAAGGATTCCGGCATACGGCCCAGATTTGACGTTCTCATTGTCAGCATCAAAAAAACCTCTGGTGAAATGGTCTTTAACCCGGGTCCCGAAACCGTTATTAATAAAGGGGATCTTCTCATTGCTCTGGGCAAACCTTTGAATCTGCAGAAACTGGAAAAAGTTTCTAACCCGGAAGGCAATGGCAGCTAAACCATTATTTTTCCCTTATTACCTGACCCCTTGAGGTAAAGGATATGCCCTGCTGGGTCTGGGCACCGATCATAATGGTCTCTATGACCGGTGGTGTCACACTTTTTTCTGTACGCCATTCAACAATGAAGCTGGCGCCCGACCCCCCTGATTCGTCTGATTCATGGACTATAAAGCGCATGGCAGAATTTTTTTCAATAGTAACAGGGCGCTCAATATATTCCCCAAGCAGTTTACCGTCTGAACCATAATAGCTAACCTTTTCAACAACAATTGACTCTTCTGAATCTGTGTTTCTGATACTCAATGTCACAGCAAGGAGAAACGGCCTTTCCCTGTCCCCTATATAGATGTGAGAATAAGCCGGCACATAGACGGTCTGGCCTTTTGATGAAACAACATGGGCTTTGGCTGAACTGTTCACAGACGTTAGTATCAGAGAAAAAATCAAAATACTTACAAACCATAACAATGCTTTCAATTTATACATCACAAACCCTCCTCTGACTGACAGGTAAAAAAAAATACTCTTACACATATGACATCAAAAGCTCTCCTTGTCAATATCAGCAAAAACCGGAAATTCACCGCAGGTCCCAGACAAGAAGACTCATAGCTTTGTCTCTGCCCATGTGCGAAGGATTTGATGGCTGATGACGGGGTTTTTATTGACACCCTCAACTGTCAAGGCTATAAATAGGCTCCAATAACCGTTTGGCAAACTGGAAAATCCGGGGATATTCTTGGATGTGATCGCAACATGTGCACTTGCCACGGGATAAGAGGAAACAAATGGCTTCTGACAGGATTCTGATTATTGATGATGAGCCGGCCATCTGCAGCGGCGGGAGAATGGTTCTGGAAGAACAGGGCTATTGTACTGCCGTTGCCTCCTGCGGCTGGGACGGTCTGGAAAAAATCAAACAGACGACCTTTGACATTGTGCTGCTGGACATCAAACTTCCCGGTATCAGCGGCATGGAGATTTTAAAAGAGATCAAGCCCGACCAAAGCGGAATTACGGTGATCATGATGACCGGTCACGGAACGGTGAACAATGCCGTTGAAGCAATGAAAAACGGCGCATTTGATTTCATCACCAAGCCCTTCTCCGAAGGGCAGCTGGTGCAATCCGTTGATAAAGCAGTTGAAAACCGGCGGCTGGTTCAGGAGAACCGCCTGCTGAAAAAGCAGCTCAGCGCAAAATATCACTTCAGCACCATTTTAGGGAAAAACCGCCGCATCGCCGCAGTTTTGGAAAAGATCGAAAAAGTTGCCCCCCTGGACAGCACCGTACTGCTGAACGGGGAAAGCGGCACCGGAAAGGAGCTGTTTGCCAATGCCATCCATACCCACAGCCAAAGGGCAGCCAACCTTTTTTTGGCAGTGGACTGCTCTACGCTCTCGTCATCCCTTCTGGAAAGTGAGTTGTTTGGTCATGTCAAGGGGGCTTTCACCGGTGCCGACACCGGCAAACAGGGTATTTTTGAAACGGCTTCAAACGGGTCTCTGTTTCTCGACGAGATTTCAAATCTCAATATAGATATCCAGGGCAAGCTGCTGAGGGTTCTTGAGACCGGCGAGTACAAACCCATTGGATCAAGCAAAATAAAAAAAACCGGGGCAAGAATCATTGCTGCAACCAATACCGATCTGGAGAAGATGGTCTCCCAGGAAAAATTCAGGTCAGACCTCTTCTACCGGCTCAATGTCTTTCCCATAAAAATTCCCCCTTTACGCCGGCGAAGGGATGACATCCCCATGCTGATCTACCACTTTCTTACGGTCTTCTCCCGAAAAACCGGCAAAAAAATCAACGGATTTTCAGATGAAGCCTTGAAACTCCTTGTGGAATTTGACTGGCCGGGAAATGTCCGGCAGCTGAAAAACGTTGTGGAACGCCTTGTGATCATGACGGACACGGAACAGGTCAGCCAGAAATGCCTCATGGAAAATTTTCCCATGGGCAACCGTGTCATGGATGACCATCGGGTTCCCCACAGCATCGAAGAACTCAAGGCGGCAAAAAAGCGTTTTCTCGAGGAGAATTTCAGCAAAATCGAAAAAACCTTTCTGCAACAGGCCCTTGACACCGCCGATGGCAACATCACCAGGGCGGCCAAAGAGGTAAACATGCAGCGTTCCAACTTTTCGACATTGATGAAAAAACACAACCTCAAGGCCTCCGTCTCAAAAAAGAGCCAGGTTGCCCCCTGACCCCACCCCATATAATTCTTCTCCTGTTCCATATATTTTTTAATACGCAATTTTAAAAATAAATTACAAGGAGTTATCACAGCTCCGGTTCTCTTTTAGTCTATTTTTTTATACGTACCCCCCCTCTCTTGCATTCCCCCTTCCTCCTCCGGCCCCTGCCATAATTTTTTATTTTGCCTTTAACAGCAAGGACGTTCATGTCTAAAAGCCCCTTTGACCGGTGTGATGGTGGAAGATGGCATAACTTGTGCAGACATATTCTTTCAAAACGACGTTCCGGGCTTGGTCATAACATCGGCCACCCTGGGGTTGGGTGCGGAAACAAACCAAGAAAAAAAAAGGAGATTTGCTATGAATGCAGTCAAAGAAAAAGCAACAAACCGGGAAAGGCAGTCACAAAACATTCTAATCATGGAAGATGACATCAATGTGGCCAAGGGACTTGAGATGATTCTCACAGAGGATGGATATCGGGTTGATCACCAGCCCACAGGCTACGAAGCCCTTTCCGCCATGGGAAAAGAAGACTACAACCTTCTCATGGCAGATCTGCGCCTGCCGGACATTGACGGCATGCAGGTGATCAAGCAGGTCAAAAAGGAAAAACCTGACACGGAAATAGTTGTGATGACCGGCTATGCCACCAGTGCCCTGGCAGTGGATGCCATGAAGCTCGGGGCCTATGATTTCCTTGCAAAACCCTTTACCGAAGAAGCTATCCGATCAACCATCCACAAAGCCCTTCGGGTCAACCTTGCAAAAATGGAAGAATCGGCTTTAAGAAAAAAAGCCCCCCGGCAGGACCCCTCCATCGAAAAAAGAGAAGTATTAAAGGTACTCACCAGGACCTCGGAAGACCTGTGGTTTTCCAACCTCCTCATGGAGCAGGGCAGTTCGGCCCTTGACCAGTACACCCTCTCTTACCAGGCCAAGGCCGCCATCGCATCGGGAAATCTAAGATGGATCAATGAAAACATCGGGGAGCTGAACCAGAAACAATTGATGTTTGTTTACAGACGTCTTGAAAAGGAAGCCTGGTAAAAACAGGGAATCTGACAAAGCCTGGAATGAAAACAGGAAAAAGGTGGGCAGTTCTGTTCCTGGTTGGTTTTTCATGACCCGGGACCACCCACACACAAAGAACAATTGACAATCACACCAGTAATTTTATATCCTGTGCAATTCTCATTTTTTGTTCAGACAGGAGCAAGGGTTTGCCATGACATCATTAAACCGATTCAAAACATTTTACCGCAGCTTTCGAGAGATCAGTCAGGTGGTCCACTCCACAACGGACATGGATGAAATTTTGCGAAAAATCGCCTCAAGAACCACCCAGGGAATCAGTGCAAAAGGAGCGGTCCTCTGCCTGCTGAAAAAGGACTCCAGCCACTTCACCCCCCGGGCATCCTACGGCATCGGTGAAAAATACCTTGCTTTGAACCCCCTTTCAGGCAAGGAACTTCTCTCCTGGCCGGAAAACAAAAACATCCACATCATCAACAATATTTTCAACGCCCCCCGGGTAAAATTTCCCCAGGAGGCATGGGACGAAGGCGTCAGGATGATGATCGATGTCCCCCTGCACATCGACAAACAGCTTATCGGGTTTATCAGGATCTATTTTTCCGAACAGAAAACCTTTTCCGATGATGAAAGGGATTTTATCCATGCCGTTGCCGAGCAATGCGCTTGCGCCATCAACCACGACGAAGAGATAAAGACCCACATTCTCAGCTACAACAAACTGGCCATCAAAGTCGACAGAATGTCCTCCCTTGGCCGCATGGCAGCGGGAATTGCCCATGAGATCAACAACCCCCTCACCGGCATTCTCCTGTACAGCTCCAACCTGTTTAAAAAGGCCAGGGAAAACGGACCCTGCAAAGACGGCCTCGAAATCATCATGAACGAAACCCAGCGGTGCAAGACCATCATACAGGGTCTTCTGGAGTTCTCCCGGGAAAAAGAGCTGGAAAAAACCAACGCCAATATCAATGAGGTGATGAAAAAGGCCCTTGTGCTCATGGAAAACGAGTTCCTCCTCAAACGCATTGACATTGTCAAACACCTCGACAAGACCATCCAAAATTTTCTTCTGGACAGCAACCAGATGGAGCAGGTCTTTATCAACCTGCTGCTCAATGCGACCCATGCCGTGGATGAAAAAGGGGTCATCACCATCACAACCCGTCTTGAACAGAAGAAACACCGGGTCATCGTCGAAATTGAAGATACCGGTTGCGGAATCGCCATGGACGATATCAAGAAGATTTTCGAGCCGTTTTACACCACCAAATCCGATGGTACAGGACTTGGCCTGTCGGTGAGCTACGGCATTATCAAAAAGCACCAGGGCAATGTTAAAATATTCAGTAAACCGGGGAGAGGGACCACCATCACCCTGTCCCTGCCCTTGATAACAGAAATCAATGAACAAACAGAAAAAAGGCTAATTACCGAATGAATCAGCGGAAAATCCTGATAATTGATGATGAAGATGTCATCTGCCAGGCCTGCAAAATGGTTCTGAATGAAGAGGCGTTCCTCTGCGATCACAGTCTGTCAGGGGCAGAGGGCCTGGAAATGGCGCTAAGCGATGCCTATGACCTTGTCCTCCTTGACATGAAGCTCAAGGACATGGACGGCATGGAGATCCTTGCCGCCATTAAAAAGGAGAACCCCCAAATTCATGTGATTGTGATAACCGGCTATTCCACCCTTGCCAACACGGTCAAGGCGATGAAACTCGGTGCCAACGACTATCTATCCAAGCCATTTAGCGAAAAAGAGCTGATTGATGCGGTTCAACAGATTTTTAACGACTGATTTTTATAGCGCATGGAGTTGTTATATGGAAAACAGCAGCACGGATGAAACACCAATTCAGGGAGCGGTTATGGTTGTCGGCGGCGGCATTGCCGGTATGCAGGCCGCCCTTGATATCGCCAATGCAGGCTTTTACGTCTATCTGGCGGAAAAATCACCTGCCATTGGCGGCAACATGGCCGGATTGGACAAAACCTTTCCCACCAACGACTGTTCAATGTGAATCATCTCTCCAAAACTGGTCGAGGTCGGCCGGCACATCAACATTGAACTGCTCACTTTGACAGAGGTTACCGATATCAAGGGAAAAGAGGGGAACCTGACCGTTTCTTTGGTTCAGCAGCCCCGGTATGTGGATACCGACAAGTGCATCGCCTGCGGGCTGTGTGCGGAAAAATGTCCCAAAAAGGTCGATGACGGTTACAATGAAAACCTTTCCAAACGCAAGGCGATCTATGTCCCCTACTCCCAGGCAGTCCCCCTGAAATACGTGATTGATCCTGACAACTGCATCTACCTTGACAAACAGCGGTGCGGGCTGTGTGAAAAAATCTGCCCTTCCGGTGCCATCAATTTCAATGATACCCAAACAAGGCGATCGGTGCATGTGGGATCGGTGATCCTCTCCACCGGGTTTTCCTCCTTTGATCCCTCCAAGCTCGACAACCTGGGCTATGGACAGCATCCCGACATTGTCACGGCCATGGGGTTTGAGCGGGTATTGTCGGCAACGGGCCCCTATGAAGGCCACCTCTGTCTGCCCTCTTCCAAAAAAGAGAAAAAAGAACCCCGGAAAATCGCCTGGCTCCAGTGCGTGGGCTCCAGGGAGGAGAACCGGTGCAGCAACGGATACTGCTCTTCGGTCTGCTGCATGTACGCCATCAAGCAGGCCGTCATGGCCAGGGACCACTCCAAAGGTCCTTTGGACTGTGCGATCTTCTACATGGACATGAGAACCCAGGGAAAGGATTTTGACCGGTATCTCAACACCGCCCAAAACAGCGGAGTCCGCTTTATCCGCTCCCGGATCCACTCGGTGGTGCCCTCCGGGGAGAACGGCGGCCTCATGCTGCGGTACGTCGACGGAAACGGGACAATCCAAGAGGAGCCCTTTGACATGGTGGTTCTCTCCACCGGTCTTGAAATCGACAGTGATACCAGGGAGTTATTGAACACCATCGGCGTTGAGACCGACCGGTTCAGCTTCGTTGAAACGGCAAGCTTCACACCGGTCTCCACCTCCATGCCCGGTGTTTACGCCTGTGGTGTCCTCAACGGCCCAAAGGACATCCCCGCCTCTGTGATCGAGTCCAGTGCCGCGGCAGCGGCGGCCACGGAAAACCTTGCCCCGGCAAGGAACACCAAAACCAGGGCCATGGTCACGCCCCCCCAGGAAGACGTGTCAAGGCAGTACCCGAGAATCGGGGTCTTTGTCTGCAATTGCGGCACCAACATCGGCGGCGTTGTCGATGTGCCGGCGGTTGCCGATTATGCCAGAACCCTGGCCGGAGTGGTGTATGTCGAGGAGAACCTCTTCACCTGCTCCCAGGACACCCAGGACAAGATGGCCGAGGTGATCAAAAAACAGAAACTCAACCGGGTGGTGGTAGCAGCCTGCACCCCCAAGACCCATGAGGAGCTGTTCCGGGAAACCCTTATTTCGGCGGGACTCAACCCCTATCTTGTCGAAATGGCAAACATTCGCAACCACGACGCCTGGGTCCACGCAAAAACGCCCACGCTTGCCACCCAAAAGGCCAAGGAGCTGGTGCACATGGCTGCATCCAAGGCGTTTCTCCTCAAACCCCTTTTCCAGGAAGAGCTTTCCGTCACCCAGTCGGCCCTGGTGGTCGGCGGGGGGATTGCCGGCATGACAGCCGCCTTAAGTCTTGCCAAACAGGGCTTCCCCGTCTATCTTGTGGAAAAAAGCCAGAACCTCGGGGGCAACGGCCGGCGGCTTTACAAAACCTTCCTTGACGAGGATATCCACGCCGCCGTCAAGGCAATGATCAAAGAGGTGCTGGCCTGCCAGGGTATCACGGTGTTTGCCGGGGCAGAAGTCAAAAAAGCCCAGGGGTTTGTGGGGAACTTCACCACCACGGTGGCGGCGGACAACGGTGAAAAAGTCCTTTCCCACGGTGTTGCCGTCCTTGCCACAGGCGCAAAGGAGTCAAAACCCGAAGAGTACCTCTACGGGGAGAACAGACGGGTCATGACCCATCTTGAACTGGACCTGCTGTTGAAAAACAGGGCCAGGGAGATCGAAACGGCCAAAAACATTGTCTTTATCCAGTGCGTTGGCTCCCGGGAACCGGACCATCCCTATTGCTCCAAGGTGTGCTGCACCCATACCATCAAAAGCGCCATTGACATCAAAAGGCGAAACCCCCATGCCGGGGTCTATATCCTCTACAGGGAGATCAGAACCTATGGGAAACGAGAGCTGCTGTACAAACAGGCAAGAGAAATGGGCATCCTCTTTTTCCATTACACCCGGGAGGCCAAACCCCTTGTCACCGGTGACCAGGACCATGTGACCGTTACCTTTGACGATCATATCATCCAAAGAAAAGTTGCCGTGTCAGCCGACATCCTCTGCCTTGCCTCCCGGATCGATGCCTGGGAGACCCAAAACCTGGCCCGGGCCTTCAAGGTGGCCTGCGACGGTGACGGCTGGCTGCTTGAAGCCCACCAGAAGCTCAGACCGGTGGATTTTGCCACCGACGGTGTCTTCCTCTGCGGCATGGCCCACTATCCAAAGCCCATTGACGAGAGCATCGCCCAGGCAAAGGCCGCTGCGTCCAGGGCCCTGACCACCCTGACCCGGTCCAGCATCGCCGTTGGCGGCATTGTCTCCCAAATCGATCCCTGCCTCTGCTCGGGCTGCATGGGCTGTATTGAGGTATGCCCCTACAACGCCATCACCATGGACAATGAAAAAAAGGTGGCCGTGGTCAACCAGGCCCTGTGCAAGGGGTGCGGCGCCTGTGCAGCCGCCTGTGTTTCCGAGGCGGCAACCCTGATGGGATTTAACAACGAACAGATCTATTCCCAGATCAAGAGTGCCGTAATGCCCTAGCCGCCGTGGCCGGCCCGTCACGTGAGGGGTCAGGCCTGCGTTATTGTCATTATCTACGGCGTTTTTG